>PMYF01000433.1 GCA_003171295.1 Acidobacteriota bacterium
CCGCCCGGCGGCTTCGTCCCCACTCTCAAAGTGGGAGTCGGCAACAACCAGCTCACCTTGACCTGGGAGAGTTCCTCCGGACCCAAGCCCTAAAGCCCAGATGCCACAGGTTCAGTCAGCATTTCTTTCATAGGGGTCGACGGAGAACAAGGCCGCGTGCTACCATGATAATGAACTCGCAGAATGCAGTTGAGAGGTGGGTTCGAAAAACATGTCAGACTTCGGGCTCTGTGCGACGGATGTTCGCGAACCCCGCCAGGTCCGGAAGGAAGCAACGGTAACGAGCCTCTCCGTGTGCCGCAGATCAACCCGAAGTCTGGCCCAATCTATTTTGGATTTTGAACTTTAGGTTTTCGATCAAACCACTGTTCGCGATCAGTGGTCCGTTGCCAGAAACCAACTTTCAGATTTCGGCCATCAGGGAAGTAGCGTCGACACTCTCAGAACAGGGATGGTCAAGAGCCCAAGGCAGCGGACAGCGAATTGAAGACGTTTTGATCCCAGAGCTAAAATCCGAAATCGAATACCCTAATTTCCCTTCCCATGTCCTACCAAGTCATCGCCCGCAAATATCGCCCCCAGACCTTTGACGACGTGGTGGGCCAACACCTGGTAACAGATACCCTCAAGAATGCCATCCAGACGGACCGCGTTGCGCACGGATATATCTTCTCGGGCGCACGCGGTGTGGGCAAGACGACCACCGCGCGCATTCTCGCCAAGGCGCTCAATTGCTCTGCCGGACCCACGGTCACGCCGGACGGCATCTGCCCCTCGTGCGTGGAAATTGCCGCGGGAAACTCCGTGGACGTGCAGGAAATCGACGCCGCGTCGAACCGCGGCATCGACGAGATTCGTGAGCTGCGGGAGTCCGTGCGTTACCTGCCGGCGCGTGACCGCTACAAGATCTTCATCATTGACGAAGCGCACATGCTCACCACGGAGGCCTTCAACGCACTGCTCAAGACGCTGGAAGAGCCGCCGCCGCGCTCGCTATTCATTTTGGCCACAACGGAGGGGCACAAGCTGCCCCCCACGATTCAATCACGCTGCCAGCACTTTGCCTTTCGCCTGCTGGACTACACGGAGATCTACGACCGGCTCCGCTGCGTGGCGGAAGAGGAGAAAATCGCTGCCGAAGAAGGGGCCCTCTCGGCGCTCGCCCAGGCGGCAGAAGGCAGCCTGCGCGACGCACTCTCCCTGCTCGACCAGGTGATCGCCGCCTGTGGCGAGCGCCTGGATGAGAAGCGCGTGCGCCAGGTGCTGGGCGCGGCGCCCACGGAATTGCTGGCCGGCATCGTGAGAGCCATTGACGCGGCGGACGCACGCGGCGTGCTCGAGCGGGTGGGGCAACTGGCTACCGAAGGTTACGAACTCGCGCATTTCTGTGGCGAACTCACGCGCTTCGGGCGCGACCTGATGATCGCGCGCAGTTGCGGCGCAGAAAGTCCGTTGTTGCAGGTTCCCGATGACCAGCGCCGGCAACTGGGGGAACTCGCCGGGCTTTTCAGTGAGGAAGACCTCTCGCGCTTCTTCAATATCCTGTTGCGCACGGAAAGTGAGATGCGCTACTCGCTCGTGCCGCGCTTTCACCTGGAACTGGCGTTGATGAAACTGGTGCACGCACGGCGTCTGAGCTCGATTGAATCGCTGCTCGGCGGGCTCAGCGGCTCTGGCCTGCCGGAAAAGAGCTCGAACAGCCCGCGGGTGGCGGCGGCCACGCCCGCGCGCTCCGCGCCCGCGCCCAAGCTCCGCACCGGGAGTTTCGACAGGGCACCCGCCGACGCCTCGGTTCAGGCGCCTCCGCCCGGAGCGGAAACGACCGCTGCACCCGCGGAAACTTCCCCGGCCCTGCCGGCCCCGCCCGCCAGTGAAGATGGCCGCCTCGCGGCCATCAAGACAAGCGTATACAGCCAATCCAATTTCCTGGGCAGTTGCCTGGAACATCTGTCGGGCTTCCGAATCGAAGATGGCCAAGTGGACTTTATCTTCGCCCAAAAGGATTCGTTCTTCGCCGATTTGCTCAAGAGCCGCGAACAGCAGGAGACATTGCGAACGGTCTGCACCCAGGTGCTGGGCCAACCCGTAAGGATTTGTGTTAGACTAAATGAGCAGGCAGGAGTGGCTCGAACGGAACGCCCCAACGCGCGCGCACGGGCCGAGCGCGATCCGGGGGTGGACGCTTTTCGCAAGAAGTTCGACGGCACCGTGGTGGACGTAAAGGACCTGAAGCGGGAGTGAGCAATGAAAAACCTGCAACAAATGCAACAGATCCTGAAGCAAGTCCAGCAATTCCAGGAGCAATTGCAGAAGCAACTGGATGAACTGTCCGTGGAAGCCTCGGCGGGCGGAGGCATGGTCTCCGTCAAAATGAATGGCCAGAAGCAACTTCGCGAGGTGCGGATCGACCCGGAGATTCTCGCTTCCCAGGATCAGGAGATGTTGCAGGATTTGATCCTGGCGGCTATCAATGATGCCTCGCGAAAAGTGGACGAGCAAATGGCCAGCCAGATGGGAAATTTGGCCGGTGGGCTGAACATCCCTGGCTTGACCTGACCCGGATATCGAAAGTCGAGAATCGCCCCCTGAGGGGTGTTTCTTTAGTCTTTCGTCTCGACATTCCATCTCCGAACTGCGAAACCCATGAAAGATTACGCTGAGCCCCTGGCTCGCCTGATTGATGAGCTGAAGCGTCTTCCCGGCATCGGGCAGAAATCCGCGCAGCGCATCGCTTTCCACCTGGAACGCTCATCGCGCGAAGGGGCGGAGCGCCTGGCCGCAGCCATCCTGGACGCCAAGGATAAGATCCGTTTGTGCAGCGTGTGCAATAACCTGACGGAACTCGATCCCTGCGAATACTGCGCGGACCTGCGCCGCGACGGGAAAGTGATCTGCGTGGTAGAGATGCCTTACAACGTCATCGGCGTGGAGAGGACGCGCGAGTTCCGCGGCCAGTACCACGTGCTGCACGGAGCCCTCTCGCCGCTGCAGGGCATCGGACCCGATCAACTCAAGCTGAAGAACCTCCTCGAGCGGCTGAAGGGCGGCAAAGTGAAAGAGCTCATCATCGCCACTAGCCCCAACGTGGAGGGTGAAGCCACCGCTGTCTATCTTTCCAAACTCATCAAGCCGCTCGGTGTGAAGGTGAGCCGCATCGCCATGGGAATTCCCGTGGGCTCGGAATTAGAGTACGCGGACGAAGTCACCATGCTCAAGGCCCTCGAAGGCCGCCGTGAGATGTAACTTTGTCCGGTCTTTCTCTTCCCAGTTCAGAACAGGCGCAAGAATTCCGCCCGGCGGCGCCGGACGTCAATGCGGTTACCGCGGGGGACGGTCCGCTGCTCTCTAGGGCGGAAGGCTGCCGGACTGAAGGCCGGCCCTGCAATCCGTGCAAACTGGGTTCCGGTATCTTTGCCCGTCCGATATAATCTAATATTCCAGCCCTCCTGAGTCTTGGGGACAAGATCAAGGGGTTTGCGTTTTGAGGTTCCGGATGTTTGCACGCTTCCGTCCACTCCGGCCATACCTTGCCCGTTACAAGGGGCGCTTTGTGACGGGATTCGTGTGCCTGCTCATCTCGCAAACGGTCGGCGTACTGGTNNTTCCAGTTCTGGATGCGCTGGATTCTGATCGGTATCTCCCGCGATGCGGAATACGATCTGCGCAATGACCTGTTCCGCCACCTGCTGCGCCTGTCGGCGCGCTATTACACCGAGCACCGCACCGGCGATCTGATGTCGAAGCTCACCAACGACCTGAATGCCGTGCGCAACATGATAGGTCCGGGCATCATGTATTCGGCAAACACCGTGGTGGTGGGCATCGCCACGGTCACCCTGATGCTTCATCTCGACTGGCGGTTGACGCTCATGGTGCTGGCGCCGCTGCCATTCGTTTCGGCGATGGTCAAGTTCTTCGGATCGCAAATTCACGAACGCTTCGAAAAGATCCAGGCGCTCTATTCGGAGCTCACAGAACGGGTGCGCGAGAATATCTCTGGCGTGCGGGTAGTCCGCGCCTTCTGCCAGGAGGACGCGGAGATGGCCACCTTCGACGTCATGAACCGGGACTTCGTCGACAAGAACCGGGGCCTGATCTGGATTACCAGCTTCCTGTGGCCGGTCATCGCCTTGACGTTCTCCCTGGCGCTCATGCTGGTGTTGGTGGTGGGCGGGCGGCACGTGCTCCAAGGCCGGATCACGGTCGGCACTTTTGCGGCATTCAACGTTTACCTGACGTACCTNNATCTGGCCCATTATCGCGCTGGGATGGGTGACCAACCTCGTGCAGCGGGGCCTCGCTTCGCAGGGGCGGTTGATGACGATCTTCGAGGCACAGCCGGATATCGACGATCGCGCGGTGCCGGCCCATCCCGTGACGGCGCTGCGGGGCGAGATCGAGTTCCGCAACCTGAGCTTCAGTTACAACGGTCAGCCGATTCTAAAGAATATCAATTTGCACATTCCCGCTGGCAGGACGGTGGCGGTGGTGGGCGCGACGGGGTCCGGGAAATCGACCCTGGTCGGCTTGATTCCCCGCCTATACGACGCATCGCCGGGAGCGCTGTTGATCGACGGTGTCCCCATTCGCGAGATTCCTCTTCGCACCCTGCGCGAGCACATCGGTTTTGTGCCGCAGGAGACGTTCCTGTTCAGCGAGACGGTTCGCGAGAACATCAAGCTGGGCGCCCCGGACGCGACCGACGCGCGGGTGGAGCGCGCGGCGGAGATTTCCAATATCCTTCCGGAAATTCGTAGCTTCCCGAAAAAGTTCGAAACCATGGTGGGCGAGCGTGGGCTGACGCTTTCCGGCGGGCAGAAGCAGCGGACCGCCATTTCGCGCGCCGTCATCCGCGATCCTCGCATCCTCATCCTGGACGACGCNNTCGCACCGCGTCTCAACCATTCAGAACGCCGACGAGATTGTGGTGCTGCACGACGGGAAAATTGCGGAGCGTGGCACACACGCGGAATTACTGGCGCTGAACGGCTGTTACACGGCACTGTATAACAAGCAGTTGATCGAGGATGAGCTGGAGAAGGAAGCGTGATGTTGCAAGTGTTAGGTTGAAAATCAAGAGTCGGAAGTTAAGGATGCGACCTTTGACCTTCGATTCCTGGCCTTCGACGGGTTTCCATGGCTGAAAACTTCCACGAAGAAGAAATCCTCGGCAAAGCGTACGACGCGCGGCTGATGCGGCGATTGCTCCAGTACCTCCGCCCATACTGGCGCATGACCTTGTTCGCGCTCGTCGCCATTCTGTTGTACGGAATTTTGCAGGCTGTACCGGGATATTTGTTGAAGGTGGAAGTGGACCGTTACCTGGATCCTACCACCGGCCAGCGCCTCCCGCCCCTTCTGGGGAATTTCCTAAGCCGCGATCCGGTGGCGGGCATCGCCCAGATCGCGTTCCTGCTCTTTCTGCCGACGGTTGCGCTCAGTTTCCTCCTGGAATTCTCGCAGTCGTTCGCCATGCAAATAGTGGGCCAGAAGGTGATGTATGACCTGCGCAAGCAGATCTTCTCCCACCTGCAGCGGCTCCAGATGAGCTTTTTCGATCGCAACCCGGTGGGCCGCATGGTGACCCGCGTGACCACGGATGTGGACGTGCTGAATGACCTCTTCGCCTCCGGCGTGGTGGCCATCTTCGGCGACTTCTTCACGCTGCTCAGTATCATGGCGGTGATGCTGAAGCTGAACTGGGAACTCGCTTTGCTGACGTTCTCGGTGCTGCCGGTGATCGTGTTCATCACTGGGGCGTTCCGGCGCGCCGTGCGGGAATCATACCGGCGTATTCGCCTGGCGATCGCGCGCATCAACGCCTATTTGCAGGAGCGCATTACCGGCATGCCGGTGCTGCAGCTCTTCAACCGCGAGGAGCGCAGCTTCGAGGAATTTGAAGAAATCAATCGGGCCCACATGGAGGCCTACAAAGATTCCATCCTGGCTTACGGCCTTTTCTATCCCGCCGTGGAACTGGCCGGAGTGATTGCCGTCGGGATCATCCTTTATCGGGGCGGGGGGATGGCCCTCGGCGGCGCCGTCAGTGTGGGCACCACCATTGCGTTTATTCAATACTCGCAGCGCTTTTTCCGGCCCATTCAGGACCTGAGCGACAAGTACAACCTGCTGCAAGCGGCGATGGCGAGTTCGGAGCGCATCTTCAAGCTGGTGGATACGCCGGTCACCATCGAGGATCCTGCCGAGCCCCAGCCGCTCGAGCATCCGCGCGGGCAGGTGGAATTCCAGCGGGCCAGCTTTGCGTACCGAGATGAGCACCAGGTTTTGGAAAACGTCAGTTTCACCATCGAGCCAGGTGAGACGGTCGCCGTGGTGGGCCACACGGGAGCCGGCAAGACCACGCTCACCAACCTGCTGCTACGCTTCTACGACGTGCAGGACGGCCGCGTCACTTTTGACGGCATCGACATCCGCGACCTGCGCCTGCGCGACCTGCGCAAGAATTTTAGCATTGTGCTGCAAGACCCCTTCCTGTTCTCGGGAACCATAACGAGCAACATCCGGCTGGGTAGCGAGTGGATCACGGACGCACAGGTGCACGCGGCGGCGCGGCAGGTGGAGCTGCTGGAGTTTATTGAGAGTCTGCCGGCGGGATTTGATGAGCCCGTCAAGGAGCGCGGCGCTACGCTCTCCGTGGGTCAGAAGCAACTGCTCTCCTTTGCGCGGGCCCTCGCGCACAATCCCCGGGTTCTGATTCTGGACGAGGCCACCTCCAGCGTGGACCCCGAGACCGAACACCTGCTGCGCGAAGGGTTGCGGCGCCTGATCGAGAACCGCACCTCGCTGGTCATCGCGCACCGGCTCTCGACCATTCAGAACGCCAGCAAGATCGTCGTAATGCACAAGGGGCGCGTGCGCGAGGTGGGCTCGCACCAGGAATTGCTCCAGAAGCGGGGGATTTACTTCAAGCTCTACGAGCTTCAATACAAGGACCAGGAACTGCCGGTGGCCCGCGCCCTCCCCGCGAGCGCGTCCTTACTGGGGGAGCGCTGAGCGCTCCCCGACCAGACATGGCTAAACCCTCCATCATGATCGTGGCGGGAGAGCGCTCCGGCGATATCTATGGCGCTGGCTTGGCGCGAGCGCTCCAGACCCGCCTTCCTGGGCTCAAGGTTTTTGGCTGTGGCGGCGATGCGCTGCGCCAGGCCGGAGCCGATACCGTTGTGGACGCGCATCAGATTTCCCTGGCCGGTATCACCGAAGT
>PMYF01000202.1 GCA_003171295.1 Acidobacteriota bacterium
CCGTCAGCACCTCCAGAACATTGAGCCCTTCGACGACGGTGGTGGTCAGGGTGTTCCAGCCCCCGCCCGGCTTGTTGCTCCGGCTGCCCGAGACATGGGAATAGGCGGAGCGGAAGGAGACGACCGATTCAAGCCGGTAACCATCCAGGCGCTGGCTGAAGTAGCCGCCCTTCTCCGGGAGTTTGGTATGGGCCTGGGGTTCGATCTTCTGCTCGACCGGAAGGACCAGATGGCCCCCGAGGACAGTTGCTTCCGCGTAGTAGTTGTGCGTTCTTTCGTTCACTTTGGACATTGGCGCTTTCACTCTCCTTTTTTATGGCTAGGGGAAGAACTCTATGGCGTCCCGGAAGACGCGTCAATCGGTCAAACGAAAATCAAAGGCGTAACGGTCGATCACGGTGCGTTCTCCCTGCGCCCCGGCGCCGGAGACCACCAGGGAATAAGCGCCGTTCTTGAGCATTGCGCCGGGAATTACCAGGGAAAGCCGCTGAGGGCCGCTTTCGCTCTCGTTGGGGACGGCCACCACGCTGGTCCAGGCAAGTCTCCCTTGAGGGTCATAGAGGTCGAAGCAGTATGAGACGTAGGCGCCCGGGCTGGGCTGCGGGGGAAGATCGACCGGAAGCGCAACTCCGTGCCGGCGATCGGCGGTGATGGCCAGGTGTGCGCCGCCCCGCGTGGCCCCATGCAGTGGAGCCCAGGGAAGAAGGCGTGGCTGGTTGGCCGCCGCCCGCAACCCTGGATAGGTGACCAGATTCTGGTAGCCGAGAACCAGCAGCAAGGCGGCGAATGCGGGAACGGCAAAGGCCGGCTGAAGCCAGCTGAGCCACCACTCCCGCTGAACCCGGGGCTCGCGAGAACGGGACGAGGCGGGGGCCGGCAAGGCACCGGTCAGCTCTGGCAACTGGGCTTTGGCCGCTTTTACAAATGCGGTTCCGGCGCGAAGATCAAGGGCGCACTCGGGGCAATCGAACAGGTGTTCCTCGAAGGCCTCGCGCGCATCAGGCGTCAGCTCATCCAGAAGATAACGCTCAGCAATCATCTGTTGTATAGCATCGCTGTGATCCATCTTCTCAATCCCCACTGTGGTCCAACCTGTAATAGTGGCCGCGGCCGGCAAATCGTTTCAAACCTCTCAGGCATTCGCGCCCAGGGGCATCGGATTGCCTATGCGCTTAACGTATTCCGTCTTGAATTCCTGCTTGGCCCGATGCAACAGAACCCGCAGATAGTCGCGGTCCACGCCAAACTCCCTGCAGACTTCGTCGCGATCGCGCTCGTCAAGAAAGACAGCCTTCAGCAGCAACCGGTCGCGCGGGGCCAGGTCAAGCAGCGTGGGCGCGTAGCGCTCNNTTTATCCTTGATCTGCCCGGCAGCCACCATCTCCAGCGCCTCGGAGGCCACGGCCAGCAGCTCGGACTGTCCTTCCACATCCAGCGACTCGCTGCGGCCGGCGGAGCGGTAATGCTCAAACAACACATGGTTGCATACCATGTTCACGAAGGCGCCCAGGCGCTCCGGTTGGCGCAGGCCGCCGTCCTTGCGCAATACCGACAGGACACGGGCTAAGGTCTCCTGGCGCACATCCTCAATGGCCTGCGGGGACTGGAGCCGGGAGCGAAGCTTAAGCTGTAGCAATTCCGTAAAGTAGCCGGCAAAGTGCTCCTGCGCCTGCTGGTTGCCGGCACAGAGACTTTCAACATAGTCTGCATTGAATGAATAAAACTGCAACGCTGACTCCGCCAAGCCGAGTGGACCAAAGTATAGCATTGCGGGCGTTGCCGGCGCGCGAAACTTGTGCGCCCCGGCGGAGAGTCGAACCGGACGCCGCGCGCCCCAGCCGCGGTGCGTTGCCAGCGGCAACAGGAGCGGGACTCACAGCGATTGCCTGAATAACTGGCTGGCCAGCAGAAATTGCCCGTCTCGCGCATCGACCGGCTGCACTGGCTGAGTAGGAGAAAACCTGTAGATAATACCGGTGGCCGGACCTTGCACGTTCACCAGCGGAAACCCGGAATACCTGAGCTTCAGTGCGTCATTCCGCGTGGTTTCAGTGATTTTANNATTGACCACGGCACATGGCGATTCTCCTTCAAAGTTAGTCACTTCCGGCAGAGGTGGAGGCTTTACTGTTACCGGCCCCCCAACAGGGCCTAGCCGCATCCCTTTCAGAGCAAGAGCAGCAACAACAGCAAAGCCAATGACAAGTACAACCACGGGGTAGTCCATGAAATGTCTAACTTTGACGCTCTTCCGGATAATGCCGCGGGCTTGTCTGATTCTGATAAGTTGATCGGAGTCAATAACTCCGCCCAGGGTGCCGCCTGCTCCAACCCGCCGTGGAACAGTTCCTGCTTGCTTTCCTGGCCCGGCTTCTCATAGATTGCCTGGGATTTCTCTGCTTGCTTACGCATCGCCCTCACACTTCGCAATGACTCGATAGCCAGCGCGCACAGAACAAAACACCAGACNNCCTGCCTCTGGGGAAGCCAATCGATCCCGCTAGCTCATCGCTCGCAGGCAATAACCAGCCGGCGCTTGCTTCAAGCTGAATCTCGCGCCGCTGCTTACGTTGATGCCCGGAGGAATCAGGATCACACCATCTAGACTGTTTCCCCAAACCACCGGGGCGCCTGAATCGGTGGCGGGAGGCGGCGTATTCCAGGAAAGCACCGCCCGTACCTTCACCTTCTTTGCCCCCTTACTGCCAGGTTGCGCGTGCGAACGAACATCCACTGGCAGAAAAACCTTGTACTCCAAACCGGCTGCCGGAAGGCTGCTGAAGTCGTGCACTGCCACCGAGGTAGTCCCCTCGTAATGGAATCCGGAACCCCAGTCAACCCAGAACGCGACATACTCTCTGCTACCCGCCGTCGAGGGCCCTCCCAGGTAACCGCTGCGCTGCTTCACCCGAACCACGCCCGTCAACCGGCTGGTATGCGCATCCAGGCCGATGCTGTTCAACTGCTCGTACTCGGTGCTCCCTCTGGTGCTCAGCCAGGCCTCCACCACGCCCGAGAGATTGACCTCCGAGATGCCGGCAAGCCATTTCGCCGGGTCCGGCACAATCTCCGGTGAGTTCACTGCCGTGCTAAGCAAGCCGGCCAGGTAGCGATGCGCTGGAACCGATGTGCCGTCATACAGTTGATGCAGCTCGTCCGGACTTAGCAGCTTCTCCCTGGACGCCAGAATCGCCTGCGCTGGATAGATCGCCTGCATTGAATGGACTGTCGCCACTGAATGGACCTCCCGG
>PMYF01000466.1 GCA_003171295.1 Acidobacteriota bacterium
ATCTACGGTTTGGCGACTTGAACGTCCATCTGGACGAGCCGCCCTTTAGGGAAGCGCAGTATCGGTTGCGCTTGTGAAGGGGCTTTTCTGTTGCTGGTGTTGAGCTACGGGCTCGTACTTCGGTGTTGGTGGAGGCGTTCATGACGAGCAGAAAGACTGAAACCGGGGGAGGTCCAGATCGTGGCGCGCATTGGCCGACAACAGTCGCCTCGCTGGCCGTAGGCGCTGTATTCTTTGCGCTGTGGTTCTGGTTGCTGCCGTCCTGGCTGGGCTTTCACGTTGACACGGCGGGCGCGGCGCGATGGCGCTGGATTGCTGCCGTGCCCTCGGTGCTTGGTTTCGCGGTGGCACTCCGGTGCGTGTGGGACTTCGGATGGACGGGGCATGGAACGCCGGCGCCAGTTGCTCCGCCAAAGAGGCTGGTGGTGGTGGGGTTCTATCGATACGTGCGGAACCCCATGTACTTGGGGTTCTTCGCGGACTGGATGGGGCTGTGGGTGGTCTTCGGACGAGCAAACCTACTCGCGGTTGCGGTGGCGTGCGTGCTGGTGCTAGGCGCAGCCTTGTTTGTGCTGCTGTACGAGGAGCCGACGCTGCGGAAGATGTTCGGCGCGGGATATGAAGAATACTGCAGGAACGTCCGCCGATGGGTACCGCGGATGCGCGCATGGGACAAGGGAGACGGTTTTGAGTGAACACAGCAATCAACTCAAACCGGCTGGTGTATGATTACCGGCAGGCCGCGCCCACACCACGCAGGTTCCGGGGTCTCAGCAATCGGGGTGGCATCCCTTTCATGGCACACGCGGAGGCGATAGGGGATTTACCATCAACCCCCCGGGCGGGGATGGTTTTGTTGTTCCTATGGATTATTGAGTTATGTAGCCCGATTGAAGTTTTGACGAACCTGTGAAGGGGGTAAGTCTCATGGATGGACGGAACCGAAGTGACGTGGCGCGTGGGGCAGACGTTTCAGTTGTCCTCAAAGAGGACCAACCCACAGGGAAACAGACCCGAGGCATCGTCCAGGACCTTCTCACGAGGTCCGGGTTTCACCCGCGCGGGATCAAAGTGAGGCTGCAGGGCGGTAAGGTCGGCAGGGTTCAAGTCATCCATAGCGCCGGGCATCCTTAGCCGTGCTTAGTCGCGGCGGGCCCAGCGGTCGCAGGCGTGAAGGCGCGTGAGCAGCTGAATCTGGCTGGTGCAACAGACGTCTAGCCTGTCCGACGGATTTCGGCTATACCTGATATACTTCCCTGCTGCCCCTAACCCAAGTGTGATACGTGGGCAGATCACCACAAATCCAACTGAGGAGCCACCCTTGTCACTGGACACTATTCTGGCTGAACTGAAAGCTGAACGCGACCGCCTCAACCAGGCAATCGCCGCGCTTGAAGGCGTGACCCGCCCGGAACGCCCCAACGCCGCCGCCGCGCCGCCGAAGCGCAGGAAGCGAGGCCGTGCCAAGATGAGCGCCAAGACGCGGCAGCGGCTGTCGGAGGCGAAGAAGGAGTGGTGGGCGAAGAAGAAAGGTGAAGGCTCGGGTAAGCGTCGAAGCAAGAGTGGCATCTGAGATTCGAGAGGCGAAGCGCGAGCGCTGCTCGCCAATCTCCAGAACGGGTCCATCGCCAAAGCTTAACAGGGCAGACTCCATGCCCGGTTCTCGCGACCTGGACTCTGGAGTGACGCGGATAAAGCGGAAACCCTCCTCTGTCTGTCGACGCCTCGCGGGCGGCATTCCATTTCTCTGATCCCCAGTCCCAAGCGGCGGCCCCCGGGACCGAAGCAGACTCAGAGCAGGCGGAGCAGGCAGACCCGGATCACCTTTCTTGTGACCGAGAATCGTTCTGCCAACCGCCTCGGCCAATTCCACGGTGAGCCCTATGCGGCCTCAATACTTGCCCTGGCGCCAATCTTAACCTCCGAGTTCACGAACCGGACAGAACTGGGCTGACGTGATCTCCGAATTGCCAGCTGGCCGATTGGCCGCTTCTACCGTCAGTCCGTTACACGACCAAGTCGACAGGCTTTGGCCTGAGAATGCGTTCCTCAACCCTTGGCGACTACCCGTTAGTAATGCCAACAACAATGGGAGTCCCGCCCGCTTTCAAAATGCAGTGGTCCCGCTTTCCGGGTAGGGCGTTTATCAGGCCAAATCTTGTCTGGCTTGTGTGGAGATTGCTCTCGCCCCCTACAAAAACAAGATTTGCCTCTTGCACTAGGTTCTCCGTAGCACGCGTGAATCGGCAGTCAAAACCGCGGGGCGCAGGTTACCCGGTCTTCTCGGGTCTGTAAATACCAGACCTTCCCCTGCTGTGTCGTAGGGAGCAGGTTCGGCCTGTCCGCAAGCCGTGACGCGGCCACAAGCCTCAGAAACTAGTTCGGCCTGCCCAGCCAGGAATACTGCCAGGCGATCGAGACGGTTTGGTAGTTCCCCCCCCAGCCGGATGTAGAGACCCTCGCTGTAGCTGAGCTTCAAAGACCCGTGCTTGGTCACCGGGATCGAACCCGTAACCCCCATCCGTGAACTTGATAGGAGGGATTGTGGGTTTTCCACCCCATTCAGGCTGGCGCGGCCGCCGTACCAATAATTGGCATCGAAGGAGACCCAATACCGGGGCTTAACATCGTAGCTGAAGTACATTTCCGTGGCGCCGATGGGCTTTTGCGACAGGGTATCGATACCCGGAAAGTAACTGGTGTGAGAAATGGGTTCAAAGCTGTCAATTGCTGTCACAGCACAGCGTGTTTTTCCGGCCCAAAACTCTTGCCTCAATTTGTGTCTTCGCTTGTTCCGATCCGGTGACGTTTGGGTGACCGATGGCAGGGGATCCCGCTTCCGGGGCGGCTGTCCGCACGTGCGCAGGAGCCCACCTGGTTATGCGAGCACGTCCCATGGCCAAGGCGCCGTGCGGGGCTTTTGCCATTTCGTCGGGAGCATGGGGAATCGATCGACGACGTACGGACGGGCATTGTCGTGGCACAGGATGACGACGCGGATCTTTCCGTCGCGCTGATTGCGGAACCGATCCAGATCGCCGTTCTCTTTATGCTTCTTCAGAAAAAGCCACGCGGCGACACAATCCAGCCCGCTGCTCAATCCCACCGGGAGGCTCATGAGCCACTGGAGCCACGCCGCCGCCAGATACGAGGGCTTGGCAGGCACTTCAATCCGCTCATCAATCGCGCGTTGCCACGGAGTGGAGATCTCCTTCATGGCGTCAAGATCGCGCACCCCGGGAACTTCCTCGCCGGGCGCGCACATGGCCCCGACAATCGTAACATTCTCGCGTCCCAGACGCCCGCGGAGCCCCTCACTCAAACCCACGATGGTCCCTCCGGTGCCGACAGGACCGCAAAACACATTGACATCCCTGATCTGTTCCAGAATCTTCGGCGCGGCCCAGTCGCAATAAAGAACGCCATTGGCGGGGTTGGCATATTGATCCAGGTTGAGCCAGCCCTCTCTGGATTTTCGCCATTTCTTGCCCGGTTTCCATCCTCCGCCGCCCAGTTTCCGGGCCGTCCCAATTCCGCTCACTCCACTTTCGGGAGGGCGGATTTCCGCGCCGGCAAAGTACGGCGGAAACCTCTTTCCCAACGGAACATCATCCTTCATGATCAGCACTATGCGACTCGCGCTGAACGGCTCCGCCGTTCCGAGTTGGGCGAGCACGTACCCCGACGCTCCCGAGGTTGCTTCCACGAGGACATCTCCCGGTTCCAGAATGCCCGTTTCTCTTGCGTTGGTAAGCAAGCCGAGGACGGCGAGAAACTTCATTGTGTCGTAGGGCAGGTGATACCCCAAAGCAACATACAATTCCACGCCGTCCTTGCGGAAAGGATTCAGATCGTCACAGACGGGGATGACGGGAAGAGGGTGAGGTCTATCGAAGTTATCGAGGTAATAGCTCTCTTTCCCCATATTCCTTCCTCCATTGCCGCGCAGATGGTGTCACAATAAACTTTGTCCCTGCGGAATCTCAAGGGGCACTGGCCATCTTAGTACAACGCATAGCTTGCATTTGTGGGCATTTTCTCTAATATTAGGGTCATGCTCATTCGCGTTTGCATGGCGAAAATCCACCGGGCCACCGTCACCGAGGCCGACTTGAATTACGTGGGCTCCATCACTATGGATGAGGCTCTGCTGGAGGCAAGTGGCATCAAACCATTCCAATATGTGAATATCACGAACGTTGCCAACGGTACCTTTTGGCAGACTTATGTCATGGCGGGAAAACCTGGCCAGGGCGACATCTGCTTAAACGGTCCCCCTGCGCGGCACTTCCAGCCCGGAGACAAAATCAACGTCCTCGCGGAGGCCTGGCTGGAGCCCTCAGAAATTGATGATCTGGATCCGGTGATTGTCTTTGTTGACGATAAGAATAGAATTACAGACGTGAAGCATCATAAGGTCGTTTGACCCCTCACATGGAAATGCGCATCTGCGATTTCTATGGCGCGAACGTCCTCAGGCAACAGATAACAGGCAACTGGGAAAACGTTGCAGACATCGTATGTCCTATTCCGGGACTGCGCGCCCCTCGATACAGTCACAAAGTTTCAACCACAACCTTAACGGGTGGGTGCGCGGCCTTGCTTTGAGAACCAATTAAACGGCCCCCATGATCACAAACGCGCTAATAAAGATCTTCCGACCCCTTATCGACAGTCTTCCCGACTACGCCGCCGTAAACCTGATCTATTTCCGCCACTTTGGAAGACTGCCCAACCTCAAAAGGCCCAAGACTCTTAATGAGAAAATTGCCTGGCGAAAGCTGTACCAGCATGATCCGCGGTTCCCGATCTTTGCCGATAAAATTGCGGTCAAGGCGGAAATCGCCAAGCTGATCGGCGGGCAACACGTCGTAGAGACTTTGTGGGTGGGGGATCATCCCGAAGATATTCCTTTTGACAATCTCACACCACCATACGTCATTAAAGTCAATCATTCTAGTGGCGGAAATATAATCATCCCCACAGCACAGAACGTTGACCAGAGTCGAATTGTGGCATCAATGCGCGAACAGCTTGGGTTCCGGCACGGGCACAAGTTGCGAGAATGGGGCTATGGGGAAATTCCCCGTAAGGTATTGGTGGAGAGAATGGTTCAAACGCCGGACGGCGAGATCCCGCAAGACTACAAGTTTTTTACCTACCACGGGCGTGTCCATTTCGTTCAGCTCGATTGCGCCCGCTTCAAGCAGCACCGGCAAAACATCTATGATCGTGAATGGAATCCTCTTCCGGTGACCTACATGGCACCCCCCACATCAGACCCTGTTTCCAAGCCGGCGAATCTGGGTGAAATGATCGAGGTGGCGGAGAGGATTGGCGCCGAATTCGATTTTGTTCGGGTGGATCTATACTTGCCGCCACAAGGCATCTTGTTCGGGGAAGCCACCTTCTACCCCAACGGAGGAGTGATGCACTTTCATCCGGAATATTGGGATGCAAGGTTTGGGGAGCCATGGAAGACTTGATGAAGCAGTGGCCAATATTTACCCTCCAGATTCCCCCACAGACTGCTTATTATTCATTCCATGCGCAATCAGGATGCCCCCGGGGCCGCTGGAGAGCGGGCTGACAGGGCGGCGTTTGAGTTGCCATTTCATCCTCCTTTGTGTAGTGGGAACTTCTGATTCTACGTATTCAATTCATGCGAATAACCTTTGCACTTCATGATGCGGGATGGGAAAGACCCAATTGGAGAGAGCCAACACTAGCCCAACCGGAGCGAAACGGTAGGGTGCTCGCCCGGGCCAGTCATAAGAAAGTTAACGAACACAGTGGCTGCGGGGCTATGATTGGCGGCGGACTTAAAGGTGAAATCTACAATTTGGTTGAGTTTCCGATTCGGACAAGAATCATGGCTAAGACAGAAATCCCAAACCCGCAAGAATCGCGTGCGCCTCAACTCGCCATGCGGCTTTCCCTGGCGGCCGGCTTCTTCATGCTCGTAACGAAAGCGGTTGCCTATGGGATGACCGGATCCGCTGCCATTCTCGCCGACGCTGCCGAATCGGTGGTTCATGTGGTGGCGGTTTGCTTTGCCGCTTACAGCCTCTGGTTGAGCCGCAAGCCTCCTGATCCCACCCATCAATACGGTCATGACAAGATCGCCTTCTTTTCCGCGGGGTTCGAGGGCGCCATGATTGTGCTGGCGGCCGTTTATATCCTTTATGAGTCCGTTCAAAGGTTGATTGCGGGGCCCAGACTGGAGAACGTAGGGGCCGGCGCTTCACTGGTTCTGGTTGCTGGTCTCATCAACGGAATTCTGGGCGGCTATCTGGTATGGATTGGAAAAAAGAATGGGTCTTTGATCCTGGAGGCCGATGGTCGACATGTCCTCACCGACTGTTTGACCAGTCTCGGGGTCCTGGTGGGATTAGGTTTGACCTTGCTCACGGGCTGGGGGCGGCTTGATCCGGTGGTTGCAATTCTTATCGCTCTTCAAATCCTCTGGATGGGGAGCAAGTTGATTCGCCAATCGATCGGCGGGTTGATGGATGAAGTCGATCCCGTAACCCAGGCTCAAATCCGGCAACTGCTCACCGAGATGACCTCCGAAGCCGGGGTTGCGTTTCACGGATTGCGGCATCGCAATGCGGGCGATAGCACTTGGGTGGAATTTCATCTGCTCTTTCCGAAAGATACATCTTTGGAATCTGCTCATTCGCTGGCAACGAGAATTGAAGAGTGGATCCAACATGATTCGACGATGCGAACCGAAGTGATCAGCCATTTGGAAACGCTATAGGGCCACCACGAGGTTCACCCTCGTGGTCATTTTGAGAAGTTTGACGATTAAGGCCCGCCAAAATCCGAATCCCCACCCGAACCAGCCGCCGTCCTGGCCGCCCATAATCTTTCTCTGCTTCAAATCCGCGATCGGCTCATACGCCTGGGGCCTCCATCCTCTGGGGTGAGCAGGAATTCAAGCGCTCGCCCCAGTGAAACTTGCGACGGCTCAGATAGTTGGTGCACAGTTATAGATTCGGCCCGAAAAGTCGCCTTCCCATCGACTGGTCTACCGCTGGGGTTGGATTCCGAGTTGGAAGGGCGTTCGACTGCACCAGGTTGATACCGCGGACGCGCGCCATGAAGTCCTCCGGCAGCTCCGGCACGGTGCCGTCCCAGGCTTCGAGTGTCGCGCTTCTCCGGAATGTCGGCATCGCTCTGCTCTCCCGGCTTCACGGCCCGGGCGCCGTCACTGCACCAAGCCTTCCCATCGCATCACTCTTTCTTTCTTGCCATTCTCTCTCTCGCCAAGCTTGCCGTCTCTGCTTTCGCCTCGATCCCCAAATAG
>PMYF01000073.1:0-287 GCA_003171295.1 Acidobacteriota bacterium
AGTGGGATGATCGAGCAGCAGCACACATTGGAGGATCATCACATGCACATTTCTTCTGTCGGCATTGACCTGGGCAAAACCACGTTCCATCTAGTGGCCCTCGATGAGCACAGCAAAGTAGTGATCCGGAAGAAGTTCTCTCGCAAGCAACTGCTAACGTATACCGCGAACCTGCAAAGCTCGTTGATCGGCGTCGAAGCCTGTTCGGGAGCACACTTCATCGGTGCCAGATTGCGCGATCAAGGCCATCAGGTGCGGCTGATCCCGGCGCAGTTTGTAAAACCATT
>PMYF01000073.1:356-2853 GCA_003171295.1 Acidobacteriota bacterium
CGCACGGCCGTCATCAACCAGATTCGCGGTTTCCTGCTGGAGCGCGGCATCACCTTCGCCAAGGGACCGGCCAATCTGCGCAACCGGATGCCGGACATCGTGGAGGATGCAGATGCCAATCTGACACCGCGCATGCGCACACTGCTGGATCGCCTGTGGCAGGAGTGGAAGCAACTGGAGTCCGGCATTGAGACGGCCAGCAATGAGATCGAGCAGATCGCCAGCCAGGATGAAGCCTGCCAACGATTGCGCCAGATTCCCGGAGTAGGGCCGCTGGTGTCAACCGCCACTGTCGCGGCGATCGGCAACGGTGCTGCGTTCCGCAAGGGGCGAGAGTTCGCAGCCTGGCTCGGACTCGTACCCCGTCAGTACTCGACCGGCGGCAAAGCGCGGCTCTATGGCATCAGCAAGCGCGGCAACAACTACCTGCGCCGTATGTTCATTCACGGTGCCCGCGCCGTGCTGATGAGGGTGAAGTACGACACCGCCGGCTTGGGCCAATGGGTACATCAGCTAGAGGCGCGAACTACGCGCAACAAAGTGATCGTTGCCCTCGCAAACAAGCTGGCTCGGATTGCCTGGGCCGTACTGTTCAAAGGAGAAGCCTATCGACACGCGGCCGTTTGCGCCCAGGCCTGAATGCGGCCGTGGAAAAGTGGAAAGCGCTGTGCCCTTCCCACTTTTCCACCGCCACGGCGACGACGAATAAGCTCACCAGAGTCTGCTAGGAGAGAACAGGACGAACGAACAGTCAAACGGCGTGCCGGAAAACCTGGGTCCCGAAATGGTTCTTGGTAACCGAGCGGTTTATCAGGACCGGCACGCGCGGATCATCATTGTGGCCCGGAGATAATCTCCACCCAGAGGCCGGATACATTTACGCAGACTGTAACTTCGCTCCGAACAATCTCCCCTTGCACTCAGACGGCGGACCATACATTCGGGACCGTGGCCCCGCGACCCTAGCCAACCGGGTTAACGATTCTGCGCCGCAGTTCCATGACATTGCGCCGACTGAAACCAGCTCAAGCCCCTGCTGATTGGCGGCGTGCTCCTGCCGCAGCCCGCCAGCCCCAGCGGTGACCTCCACCGCCCTAATCCCATTGCTTCTCGATCATGGCGTGCTTCGCCTTGATCCTGCTCTTCAGCAAGTCAACCGCAGATTCCAGCACCGCATTGACGGACATGAGCGCCGGTGCATTGGACTCGCGATAAATCCCCAGCGAGATCAACAAGGAGAGGACCGGTCAGCACGATTTCCGCGACCTTGGTGCGGTCTTTCCCGAAGCCTTCCCTCTTGACCTCGCCCCAGTTGAATGTCTTCCGACACGAGCAGTGTTGGATAACGGGCGGACATCACGGCCGAGTGCCGTTCGCAGCAGCACCATGATTGCCTGCTCTGGCTTCATCACTACGTGCAATGGGGAAGTCACTGATTGTATCGGTTGATACCCAACGCAGTGATGCGGCACCAAGCACTCACAACCGCGCGGAGGATGTATGCCTTTCCCGTGCTGACGCACGAGCTAGGCGACCTGAGCGCGGGAGCGGAAGTATTCCAGCACTTCATCCGCGGAGATTTCGCTGAAATTGCGGATCACTCGGTGGGCGCCGTGGTCCTGAAGAGCATGCGACTGCGGATTGCGATCAATTCCGAGTACCAAGCCGAACCCTCCGAGTCGCCCCGCCTGGACGCCGGCAATCGCATCTTCCACCACCATGGCATTGAGCGAGTCTATGTTTCCAGGCAGCTTTGTCAGGCAGAAGAGGAAGATGTCGGGCTTGGGTTTGCCACGCAATCCCATGCGCTCGCTGTCTAGCCCGTCAACTATCGCTTCAAACATGTCCAGCAGACCCACGCGCTCAAGAATGGGGCGGGCGTTCTTACTCGACGAGGCTAGCCCGATATGCACATCGCGCTCACGCAATTCACGTACAAACCGAACTGCCTCCTGATCAACTTCCACTCCCATTTCCTGGACCTTCGCATTGAACAGATCGTTCTTGCGGTTCCCTAACCCGCAAACGGTCTCCTCCTGGGGTGAATCGCCCGGTTTACCAAACGGGATGCGGATCCCGCGAGAATTTAGAAAAGACGAAACCCCGTTGTAACGTGGCTTTCCGTCAACATACCGATGGTAGTCGGCCGTCGCGAGGAACGGCTGGAAGCTTTCGCCGAGACGGGTGGCGCGCGACCTCAGATATTCGTCAAAAAGTTCCTTCCAGGCTGCGGCGTGGACGCGGGCAGTAAAAGTTATGACCCCGTCCAGGTCGAACACTGCTGCTTGAAGAGCTGTCGCACCGGATGCCATCGGTTCCTCCTGCTCATAGTCGAATTGTTGCCGTCATCTTCACTCGGTTGGAGTTCACCTGCTGGGAACTTCCGTCGTGTGCACGAGCAGAACGGGACAACCGCAACGACGGATGATCACTCTCAGTTTCTCGAAATGCTCGTTGTCCCAGCGGCCGCGAGAAGCGGCGACCAGCAGGTCAACAG
>PMYF01000131.1 GCA_003171295.1 Acidobacteriota bacterium
GATGTCAATGCGCGTCCCTTATCCGGCGTAGGAACCGCCTCGACATTCCAGTTATTTCCCCAGGGGTACTTCCTGCCGTCCATGCCCTGCGCGGCATACTGCCACTCCCACTCATGCGGAAGGCGCTTGTGCGCCCACTTTGCATAGGCTCGCGCATCCTCCAGCGATACCCAGGTGACGGGCTTATCCGCCCAGCCGGTGGGAAAAGTGCCGTTGATCCAATCGCGGAGAAAATTGTGCGCATCGGAGGGATGGTACTGCGTCGCATCGATGAACTTCTTGAATTGCGGGTTGGTTACCAGGTTTGTATCCATCCAGAATGCATTGATCTTCACGATATGATCGTGATACCTGCGAGGAGAAGATTCCCACGGGTACTGAACATCCACGCCGACATCATCGCGCCCCTCAATCTCGATGCCGCTGACCCGGAACCGGTAGTCCGCCGCCGGGACTTTCGTCATGCCTTCCGGCGCATCCGACACTGCTTTGGCCGCCTGAATCTCGACCAGAGTCTGCGGCAAATAACTCCACTCTGCGCTGTAAGCAGCCAGCGGCTTCTGCGTCATTTCATGCATTTTGGCAAGCAGGCTTTTCTGGCTCTCAGTAAGCGAGCCGCTCACCTGCAACACTGCACCATATCCCTGTGGTTCAACTTCGAAAGTCAGTATAGAGTCTTTTCCGTCCACTCGCGGTGTAAGTTCCTCACCGTGATATACGTCGTAAAATCTTGCGCCCGCAGGCGGTTCCTTTACGCGCAGCAGATCGCCCTCCATCGCATAATCGCTGCGGTTGACGAGCGTCCATGCGGCGTCTGGTTTCAAAGGGAAGTAACTGGCAAACAACCCACGCGCCTCAGTCGTGTAGTAGGGCTGCCAATCCGCGCTCACGAGAAACGAGGCCAGGCCGCGTTCCATCGTCGCCATGCGCCGGATCGCTTCCCCGTCGCGTGGAGTAATGCCGTTCCAGATGCCCCACACGTTTTCCCATGTCTCGTATCCAACGCCATTGAAGAAAGCTGCCTGCAGATTGTCCGTTCTGCTGTGATTCCAACGCGCGCACACGTTCACCATCGCGCGCGGCTCCAGCCATTTGCTTCGGCTCACATCCGGTGCATAGGGATAGATCCAATATCCCCAGGTCATGATGTTCCACGCCAGCATCTCATCATGACCCGGGAACGCTTCCGGTTCCAAGGCCAGAGGGTATTCGATCTTCTGCGCCGCATCATTGAAGGCGCTCGGAATGCCGTCCATGGTGTCACCGTTTACGCCGTCGGCTCCGATCTCTTTCATCATCTCTGCGGTGGCGGTCCAGTTNNTCCCAAAGCATGACCGGGAAAAAGACCTTGACGCCGCGTCGGTGGAAATCGGCCACCATCTGCCTGACGGCTGCAAGTCCTCCCGGCATATCGCGAATCAGATCGTATTGATTTCTGTCGTCAATACCGATGTTGGTGTAGGTGTGCCAGATGAGCACGGAGTCGATCCCGCCATAGCGCTTCTCNNATGTAGCTGGATTGCGTCCATTTCAGTGCCGGCAGGTCATACATTTGGCCGGAGTAGCCCATGCGGATGCGGCGGTTCGCGCGCCATCCGCGCATTTCACTCAGCCATGTCTGTGTTTCCTGGTCTGTACAACCCGATGTACCGCCGGTAAGCAGCTTCGGAACCTCGTAACAAGGCGGCGCGGCGATGCCATTATTGCTCAGCCTGACGTGAGGATAGTCAACCGAAGTGGTGCGGGGAGCATCAGCCACCTGAGCCGTCATGCTTCCCGCGCACAGGCAGGATAATCCCGCCGCAACCATTCCCATGCCGAACGACAATGCCCGCATTATCCCCTCCCACTACGTCATTTCATGCTGTTCTAACATCTCAGACCAGTTCTCGTCATGATTTGTACGTTCGAGCGCCAGGAGCATTTCTTTCCTTGTCGCCAGGGAGGGCTGGGCGCCGGCTCGCGTAACAGAAATGGCGGCGGCAGCCGTGGCAAATCTTGCGCTTTCAACGGGACCATAGCCCTGCATCAGACCGACTGCGAAGGCCGCGTTGAAAGCATCGCCCGCGGCGGTTGTGTCCACTGCCCGCACTTTATGCGCGGAGAGATAATGCGGTACGCCATCGTACCCGGCAAGGACGGAGCCGAGCGCGCCGCGCTTCAGAATGACGCCTTGCACTCCGGCACGGAGAAGCATCGCCAACATTTCCTCATTCGAGGAGGTTCCCTTTGCATAGAATTGCGCTTCTGTCTCGTTGGGCGTAAGCCACGTCACAGCGCTCAACAATCCGTCTGGCAGCGCTTGCGCCGGAGCAGGGTCCAGGATCAGCGGCACATGCATCTCCGCGCAGATCTTGGCCAGACATTCGACGGTATCGATGGGGATTTCCAACTGCGCCAGAACGAGTCCCGCGGCGCGCAGGATGTTCGTTTTTTCGCGTAGTACGTCTGGAGTGAGATGCAGATTTGCGCCCTGCGCAACAACAATACTGTTTTCGGCCGCGGCGTCCACCTCGATCATTGCAATGCCTGTGGCGGCGGCGGCTTCGCCAATATGCGTGGTGTCTACGCCCTCTTTGTTTAACAGCTCCCGGAGTTGCTTGCCGAACGCATCTCTCCCAACCATCCCTATCATCTTCACGGGATACTCCAGCCGGGCCACTCCTACTGCCTGATTGGCGCCTTTTCCTCCCGCGTACATTTGAAAGTGATTCCCAAGAACGGTTTCACCTACCCGGGGAATGTGGGGCACGTTTGAAACCAGGTCCATATTGATACTGCCAACCACTACTATGGGGCGCAGATCGCTTTGCATGAAAGTCTCCAGAGATGGCTAGTGGGCAGCAAGCAGGGGAGCCGCGGCTATTGCGGACAGGCCAAGAAGAAAGAAGAGAAACATGAACACCAGCAGCTTCTTGATGTGCGAAGAAGTGCTGGCAAATTCTCTCCATACGAAGACTCCCCACGCGGCGGAGACCATGGTTGCGCCCTGGCCAAGGGAGTAAGAAACCGCCGGGCCAACAAAATGGGTTCCGGATGCGACAAAATTGAAGATTGCTCCGGTGCACCAGATCACGCCACCGATAATTCCCATCAGGTGCCATTGCCTGGGAGCCGAGAAATAGCCCGAAAAATCGACGGCCGGCTGGCCATCCACCGGCTTGCACATGAGCAGGTAGTTTGCCGGGACCGCGCACACGGCTACGCCCAGGACAAAATAGAACGCCACGGCGTAAGGCCCCGGCGTTGCTGGAGAGGACATCGCTTTTGCCACGAAGGGATAGAAGCATCCCATCAGCACTCCAGACAGGAGGCTCAACAGGATTCCCTTTCCGCCCGCTCTCTTTCGTCCCTTCTCGCGCAGGCTGCACGCCATCGCGTCGAGAACGATCGCCACAACCACCAGCGCGATGCCACTGAACAGCAGCAGCGGATTACCTGCTGGAGTGATTACATAGTTGCCGATCGCGCCGATGACCAGCGCCAGCCCGATTCCAACCGGAAAGGCCACAGCCAGGCCGGCCACCTCGATGGCCGCGACCAGCAGGAGGTTCGCCACATTGAAGATCACGCCGCCGAGGGCCGCCATCCAGAGTTCATGTGCGTGAATACCCCGCAGAGACGCCACAAAGGGCGCGCCCGCGGAGCCCGCACTGCCCAGCGTAAGACCCCAGAGCAGCGCGCCTAGCAGTAGCCCGGCAACATAGTCCCAATAAAAGAGCTGGAAACGATAGCGAGGGCAGAGCTTCATCGTATTCGCCCATGAACCCCAGCTGATCATGCTGACAAGCATGAAGGTCAGCGCAGTAGCGTAAATCTCAGGTTGATACATCTTGGCTCCATCAAGGCAGAACGAGCGTGAGCAGGGTTTCCGGTGCGCACGCGCTTGCAGCGTTAAAGAATCATCTTAGCGGCAACTTGCAGGATGCGTGTTTTCTGCGCCCCGCAACCTGCGTGAAAGCAATGCGCTTGCCGACGCGGGACCAGTACGCCACAAACAGCATTCAGACAACTGCGAATGGAAGTCATGCCGCTCCATTTCGCCTACCGCGCTACGAAAAATGAAAGGTTTCAAACAGCAACGAAAAAAATGATAGACAAATCGACAGGCATCCGTCAAGATGTTTTCAACAGAAAATCTCGTTTTTGGAGTTGCAAAAGGGGCAGTCTTCCACATTTCACGCGGGCAAACAGGCTTGCCCGCACTTCGTATCAGGCGTACATTAATGCTTTCAGACAGGTTCTGACATGCCAAGCATGAAGCAAATCGCGCGTCTTGCTGATGTCT
>PMYF01000649.1:0-2623 GCA_003171295.1 Acidobacteriota bacterium
AGCCGGTCAGCGGGGTAATCCCAATGAAGCGTCTCAGTCACTTTCCATCCGATATCCTTCTCCTCGTTGTGCGCGGCGATAAGAACTGAGACAGTAGGCAAGAATTCGTCTTGCACCACAGGGTGAACCCGCCGCGCGACGGCGAGAACAGCGACCATTAGCGGATAGCCGACATAGACATAGCCGAGCCATGCCACACCGATCCAGAATAGAAATATCATCCCTTAGCCCCGGGCATTGATGATTGCTGGTTGACTGAGAGTCGAAACTCGAAATTCAAACATCGAAAGTCTCTGCAAGATTGTCTTTCGAGTTTCTCCTTTGCTCGAATGGGAAACCGAAGATTGGCAATTCCAGCCTCCCTCATTGTGCCCCCCGTCCCCATAGCAGGATTTTGATGGTCTCAAACAGGATCAGGGTGTCCAATCCCATCGACATATTTTTTATGTAGAAGAGATCGTACCCGAGCTTCTCCGTGTTATCTTCCACCGATTGACAATAACCGCGGGAAACCTGCGCCCAACCCGTGGCTCCCGGCCTCACGCACCACCGTTGCGCGTATAGGGGTATTTGCTGCTGGCACTCTTCTTCCTGCTCAGGCACAAAAGGCCGCGGCCCGACGAAACACATGTCTCCGCGAAGGATGTTGTAGAGTTGCGGCATTTCGTCCAAACGGGAGTGGCGCAGCCACCCTCCAACCCTCGTGCAGCGGGGGTCGTTGGGTTGGGCCGGCCGGGGCCCTCCCGCATCCGCTCCGTTGCGCATGGAGCGAAACTTATAGAGCGTGAACGGCTTCCCGTCCTTGCCAATGCGAGTTTGTCGAAAGATAACCGGCGCCCCCGAGTCGAGCCAGATCAGAAGCGCGACCAGCCCCATGATGGGCAGGCTGATGAGCAAGGCCACGAGAGACAGAACCAGCGCCAACGAGCGCTTTAACAGCAACGTCCCTTGGGAAACCTGGGAGCGGGAAGTGAAGAGTAACGAACTTGCACGAATAGAACCGACCAAGACCTTGCCCGTGACCGACTCGTAGAGTTCCGCTCCATCCCGGATCAGCACACCCCTCGCTTTGAGTCGCAGGAGCGCACCCACGGGCAGCGCACCGCGGCGATCCGTCATGGTGACGACGACACGGTCGATCTGCCGACTCTCGACGACTTCCGTCAACTGCTCCACTGCTCCGAGATTTCGCAAACCGTTGACTCCGCGGCTGGGGCTCGGTGAGCCACTCACGTAACCGACCAACTTCACCCCCAGTTGCGGGCGCCTCTCCAGCTCCGTGGCCAGAGATGTAGCCAGAGAGCCGTCGCCGAGGAGAAGGACTTTCTCCGCCATGCCGGCCGCCCGGCTCAGGGCGAAAAACAGCCGGCGCCATATCGCCAAGAGAATGGCCACGAGTACCATTCCGCCTATGAAGCTCCGGAAGTCGAGTCCAACGTCAGGGTACTTGTAGTACACAACAGCCAGAACCAAGCAGACCGCACCCACCACTCTGATGAGGCGGACACCGATCTCGCGAGAATTCGCGAGGATGGATGAGTCATAGAGATCAAAATAATGTAGACATAACAGGCACACGGCGGAAGCGACGGCTATCCTCAGAAGAACATTGCCCCCCTCCAGCCGCAGCCCGGTTTCGTCTCCGAGTAGAAAAATGGCGGTGCGCAATGTCATAGCCACGAGCAACGCTTCCGACATTACGAGCAGAAGCGTGCGGGGCGGGAAAATTCCATTGAGTACTCTCGTCATCGCTGGAGGCCTTCCGGTAACACCAAGGCCGTTGAGGCCGGGTCGTTACTGCAAATAGAAGCCGGGAATTCTCGCCCGTGTCCGTTCCAAAAAGGGCAATACGAGGTAAATTGCTTGCCCCAGGAGCTCACCGTAAGGGCGGGCTGGAAGGGAAGTCGATCATCCCAGGCTGCGTGTGGGCAAACACTGAAAGCTTCAAGTCTGAGTGCCATTGATGAGCCTCTGTTTAAGTCAGGCCGGAAGGCAACGTGGTAGGTAATGCATACTGGTTCGTGCCAGGTCCAAAGCCGTGTTCAACTCCCTCGCTCCGTCGCTCTCCGGGCGGATAGGAACGATGATGCGGACCATTGCTCCATCGCGCCGGCGGTTATACGCGGCGTCCCAAACCAAATAGGCTTTCAGCCAATACTCACTGGCGATCATCCGCCCATGGACCTGGTACCAGTAAAGCATCACAAAGCGCTGTCCGTCCTTCGCAATGACGAAGCTGTTCACCGAGGTAGGGCGGCCTGCAGCGTCGATACTCAAAGGTAGACTGCCGCTGTGAATCGGTTCCCAGCCCGCGCCGGCCATGCAGTTTTTTGGCGAGTGCATACTTTCACCGGCATGCTGCACCAGGTAATACGCGGTGAATAATTCCGCGGTCTCCCCTTCGGGATTACGATAGCTACGCAGAAGGTAATCATCGGCGCCCAGCACTGGTTCCAGTCGCGCCGAGATCGATCCTTCAGAGGCCAACTCCCATTGCCCGATATGGGGCGGAAAATTCGCAAGGGGTTGGCGGCCAGGAATGACGGGTGCGGAGGTCAACCAGAGCCGCAGCCCTAAGGTCAACAGCAGGCTCGCCGTCAAAAGAAGGACGCGGGTCATAAGT
>PMYF01000649.1:2637-16846 GCA_003171295.1 Acidobacteriota bacterium
ACCCACCCCGAGAAAAGATGCAGGAAGCCACTGGCCCACTTCTCACCCCAGGCCTGCCCAAGTACGCCAGTACCCGCCACACGCAGCGCGTTAACGCCCAAGGCGATAGGAATGCTGCTCAGGACAAACACCGGGCGCAGCCACCAGCGGGAAGGCAGGAAATAGCCCACGACCACCCCACCCGTGATCAGGGTGGCAAGCGACCGGATACCGCTACAGGCCTCGGTGACGTTCAGTGTCTGATGGTTCAACTGCAACAGGTTTCCTTCACGGAAAACCGGGATGCCGAGGACATCAAGAAGCCGCTCGGCCATGTAGGATGCCGCCAGTTGAAGCGGTCCCGCCACGGAATTGAAGACAACGCCAGGCAGAGGAATTGCCAGTAGGAACAGGAGCAGGACAATACCGACTTGCCGCAGGGCGTGCCAGCCAGCAAAGTAGAGAATTGCTCCCGCCATGAGGATAAGGAATGATACGCGTTCCAAAAACAAGTCGGCACCTAGGTACCCAACGATGAAGATTACCTGTGACAACAACGCTACTGCCAAGCCCGAATTGGCCGGCTTGATCGGCAGGCTGCGGAGAATTTGGCGTTTTCGCCAAAGATATGCCGCCGCAATGGGAGGGATAAAAAAGCCGTGCGAATAGTCCGGATTATGCAGCCAGTCTTTGAACAGGCGACCCAGGGTTGGGCCGTAAAGCACCCCCATAGTGGCCAGCAGGAGCCCCCAGCGTGCGAAGGAACCCCTTGAAGGTACACTCCATCGATTAACATCCAAGTAAGATTCAGCTGCGTCACTCATGGGGTTTTGACCGTTCCACCTGTCTCGGCACCGGAAACAATCAGGGATGTTGAGGTGCCGGCCGTGACTTCCAGGTTTTACTTGTGTTATCGGCCGTAAGTGTCGCCGCTCGGCCCTGCCGGGTCGAGGAAGAAAAGTGCGTTCGTGACCTGCGGGGCTTGTTAAAGCTGAGGCTAAGTAAGCAAATCATCTTGCGGCTATATTGCTCCTTGGGGCNNTTGAGTTCCTCTTGGGCTTGCTGTTTCCTTCCGGCCCCGAGCAGGCTGGCGGCGAGATGGAATCGATAGTCTCCGTTCTGGGGCTCGTTGCGGACCGCTTCCTGCAACAAAGGGACGGCGGAGTCGTAGAGTTGGCGCTTGCAATAAATCCAGCCCAGAGTATCGGAGACGGTCGATGACTTGGGCAAGGCCTGCCGGGCACGGCGCGCCAGATCCAGCGCGGCGTCCAAGTCACCGCCTTGCTCGCAGTAAAGCCACGCAAGATTATTCGCGGCAATGGCGGCGGCGGGATCAATTTCCAGCGCCCTTTGATAGGCTTGCTCGGCCTTTTCGAAGTCGCCCTGCTCCTTGTGCAGCATCCCCAGCACGGTCCAGGCGCCAGCTTGGCGAGTACTGATGCGCGTCGCGGCCTCCAACTCCGTGATGGCCTTATCCAGAGACTTCTCCCGAGCGTAGAACGTACTCAGCAAAGCATACGTGTTGTAGTTCTGTGCGTCGAGTTCCAACGCCCGCTTCAGTGATTTTTCGGCGGCCTCGTTCTGATTTAAATCCATGTAAGTCTTTCCAAGCAGATTATCGAGGTCGGCAGTCTCAGCCACGGAGATCTGCTGGCGGATACGTGCCAGCGCCTTGTCATTCTGACCCTTCAGACGGTAGATGGTCACCAGCCCGTTGAGCGCGTCGGCCTGTTTGGGATTCAAGCTCAGTGACCTTTCAAAATCCTTGTTAGCCACGTCGAAGCGGCGCTGCATCAGATGGACCGCACCAAGCCGCAAGGGTCCCTGTGGCGAATCGGGCTGCAACTCCGCATACTTCTCAAAAGCCTTCTCCGCTTCCGGAAGATTCTTGAGGTTGTAATAGGCCCTGCCGGCAAGCAGGTGCGCCTCGGCCAAATTCGGCGCTTGCTGTAACGCCTGTTGGGCGTAGCGGAGCGCGGAGTCGGATAGTCCCTTTTCAAGCATTAGCCGGGCTAACTCTATCTGGGCGTCGATATATCGCGGATTGATCTCGATGGCTCTTTCCAGACTGCTCTGAGCCCGTTTCAAGTTGCCCTGCCCTATATAGGCGATACCTTTCCAGTAATGGACTGCAGGGACATTGGGATCGTACTTCTCTGCAGTCTCCAACTGTTGAATTGCTTTTTGAGGATCCTTGCGATTCAGCAAGACTTGCGCGGCCAGAATCAGCGCTTGGGGTTGCTTCGGGCTGTCCTTCAGGATTTGGCCCAGAATCTTGTCGGCCTCGTCATACTTGTGTTCTCCGAGAGCGAGCGAAGCCAGTTGCAGGCGGGCGGGTATGAAGCTGGGACTATCTTTGGAGATCTCCGTGTCGATCTTGCGGGCATCATCGATACGGCCCTGGCGCAGGTAGAAGTTGGCCAGGCTGAAGCGAGATTCGGCGGAATTCTTCTGAAGTCGGATGACGTCCCTGTACAGGGGTTCCACATCGTTGAGGCGCCCCTGCGCAATATAGAACCCTGCCAGCACCTGCCGGGCATCGACGGAATCCGGGTTCGCATTCACGGCCGCACGATATTGTTGCTCGGCCTTGGGGATATCCTTGCGGAGGAGGTAGTAGCCGCCCAATGCTTTGCGGGCCTCGATCGACTTCGGGTTGATGGTCACAGCCTTCTCGAATTGCTCTTTCCCGGCCTCCGGCTTGCCCTGCGCCATGTAAAACAGACCCAGATTCAGGTAGCCGGGCACATAGTCGGCATTCTGCTGAAGGAGCTTTTCCAGGGTCTTGGTCCCCTCCGGCAGATTTTTCTTTCCGGCATAGGCGTCGGCCAAAAGGATCTGGGCCTCCTTGTTGCCAGGGTCTTTTTGAAGGATGGCCTGGGCCGTCGCCATGGCCTCGTCGAAGTTTCGGGACAGCAGGCTGAACTGGCCCAGCGCCAAGCGCGCGGGCATGTAATCGGGGTTCAGTTCCGTGGCCTTGTGATAGGCAAGAAATGCTTCCCGAGGTTGGTGGTTTGCAAAATAGGCTTGACCCAGCTTGTACTCGAGTTCAGCCGAGCGGGGATCGATCCTTAGTGCGCGCTTATACTCAATAATGGCGTTCTGAACCTCGCCTGCAGCCAGATACTTGTTGCCGTTGGTCACGAACTCGGACTTCCGCTTCTGCGGATCAGTTCGGCAGGCTACGGCAACCAGCATCAGCAAACAGACGCCCCAGAGGACGAGCCGGCGCTTATTTTCCAGTCGACTTGTCATAATTCTTGCCTCCGCTCCCGCGTCGGTGAAAAGTCCAGCATGGGCGCGTTCCAGAATCGCTCCCGGAGGAAGGGCAACTATCGGAATCCTCCGGGCTGCACCCGATTTCAGGATCCCTCTGCTTTCGACCTCGGGTTCGGATCATTGCGCCTTGCTGCTCGTTGCGCGAGAGCCATAATGGTAATAGTTTTTAACCGGCAACCGATCCACGCCGTTGACCACGACGCCGACAGTTTTGGGCTTCAGCAGGTCGATCGCGCTGCGCACCAGATCGTAAGGAGAACTGCCGGCGCGGACCACCAGGATGGCAGCGTCGACCATTGCCGCTAGCACTTGCGCGTCAGCGACCGCCAAGACCGGAGGTGCATCCAGGATCACAAGGTCGTGATCCCGTTGGGCTTCCTCGAGAAAATCCCGCATCCGTTTGCCGCTCAGTAACTCAGCGGACCCTTCTTCCAGGCGGGCCGTGGGAACCACGGCCAAATTGGTTCCGATCTGAACTCGAACGCTGCTCAGGTTCTTACCATTAACAAGATAGTCGCTGAGACCCACCCGTGAATTCATCTTGAGAAGGTTGCCCAGGGCTGCTCCTCTTAGGTCGGCGTCTACAAGCAGGACCCGCAAGTTTTGAAGGCTACTCATGGAAAAAGCCAGGTTCGCGGATACCCAAGTCTTGCCTTCCCCTTGCATCGCGCTGGTCACCATGATGCTTCGGATAGGCCGGACGCGCATGAGTTCGACCAATCGGGTTCTGATCATGCGGAATTGTTCCCTGGCGTAGGCGTCTTCTTGATTATCCAACCCGCTATGCGCAACCACCAAACGTTCGGGGAGTGGCGGGAACTTCACGGCTTGAACCAGCGGTGCGTAGCCTTCCACGGCTGTCGGCAACGTTGTCAGTACCGTGGGCACATTGGATGTCGCCTGCCCCCTGAGATTGAGGCTGAGGGTTCCTCCGTGCGATCCTACAAGCTGCCTACTTTTTATTTTCTTCCTCGTGGAGTAATTCAATAAGGGCAAGGCGGCCAGCGCGGGCATCGCGAGATAGAAGTTGGCGTCCTGGGCACTCCGTATAGATCTGTCTTGGAATTCCACAAACAAGCCCAGAGCACAGCCACACAATATGCCGCCCAGCACACCGAGCAGCGAAAGTTGCGCCACGTTGGGCTTGTACGGTTTCTCGGGGTAGTTGGCCGGGTCAAGCACCCGAAACTGCTCACCCTGGGCGCGTCTTTCCATTTCCGCAGCCATCGCCGACGCGTTCTTTTTCTCGAGGAGCGACGCATACTGCATCTTCGAGATCTCATAGTCCCGGTTAAGTTCCGACATCTGCTGGTCGACCGCAGGCAGCCCCGCCAACCTTGCTTGAATCTGCTTGACCCGTTTTTCGATTTCCGCCTCCTGCAAGGTCCCCCGTTTGATCTCTTGGTCGACGGCTGCAAGCTGGCTGCGAATCTGATCGGGAGCCAAATCCTTAGAGGGCGTGGCCGTCGGGGCGTTTGTCGCGGCCTGATCCGGCGGCGGAACCTGTTGCTGGAGTTCCTTGACCTCATCCTGCAGTTCGATCACGTCGGGATGGAGTGGCGTGTACTTTGCCTGAGCCCGTTTAAGCTCCTCTCGTCGAGCGACCAATTCAGACTGCGCACCTGGCGTTAGGGGTGCAGCCTCCCGAGCCGTGAGGGCAGCGAGTAGCGACTCCTGATAGACCTTCTGTGACTGGGTGCGGCCCATCGCATCTCCCGTAACCTGGAGCGCCGCCTGGAGTTGTCCAAGCACTTGAAGGTTGGCCGCCTGCTGTTCGGGCAGGCTCCCCAGGTGGGCCGATTTGAAATCCTTAAGTCGCCGCTCCTGCTCCTCGAGCGTAAGGCGCGCCTTCTCCAGTTCGTCGTCGATGAAGGCGGTTGTCCCCTGTGCCTGCTGCTCGCGGACTTTCACGTTCTCTTCGATGAAAAGCGCCGCGAGTTCTCGCGTCACTTGTTGAACCACGGCCGGGTCCTGCCCTTGGTAGGAGATCTTGAAGGCTCCTAGCGTGTGGTTCCGAGCTTGCTCATCGGCGATGATTTCAACTGTAATGTCCTGGCGCATATCATCCACAATTTCTTCCTGCGTGCGCTTCCCTTTGTGAAGCAGGACATTCAGGATTCGGTCGACCGCCGGCTCAGTCTGGTAGAGACCAAACTCGTCGATGATGCGTTGAAGATGGGTCCGGCTCAGGATTTCCTGGCTGATGATCTGCAAGCGGTTGTTAACGTCGGTGGTCACGGTCGGCTTGACGAAGTCCGATGGCACCTTCTGCGGCTCGACGAGGATCGTGGTTTGCGAAAGGTAGGTCTTGGGCAGCTTCGAAACCACCGCCATGGCGCCGCCCGCGATGACCAAGGCGGGAATGATGATCCACCACCGCCGGCGCAGGAAGATAGCCCAATAGTCGCTCAGCTCAGTAGTTGGTCTTTTCTTCATGGCTTCAAGTGACCTTTCTGGGCATTCCCTCTACTTGCCGGAGCGATCTCCCCAACCCAACTCCTGGATACAGCGAAGGCAAGATAGCCGCCGCACTCCTGGAGTGTCGCGTCTCCCAGGCTGCGCGCGGACTCGCCGATGTCCACGGGAACGAACATGACTGTCACGCAGCTCCTAGGCCGTGGCGCTCTTTCGCATCGGAGCAGTCGCTCCTCCTGAACCATCTCCGTTGCCAGCCAGGTTGTGGCTCATTGCGAAGCTCAGCAATTCGCCTCGATTGCGGACGCCGAGCTTGCGGAAGATGCTGGTAAGCTGATGTCTCACCGTGACTTCGCTGCGCGAGAGCTTCTGTGCCATTTCCTGAGTACTTTCGCCGGCAGCAATCGCTCTAACGGTATCAAGTTCGCGCGGGGTCAGGCCGAAGACGTTCCGGCGCTCGTCTTGTCCGTTGTTGTCGAGGCGGTCGTTGAGCGTACGAATGAGGAGAGAGATGCGGTCGCGCTCCACCCAGTACTCACCCGCCTTCACAGCCCGGATGCTCTTCAAAAGAAGGTTGGTCGCGGTGGTCTTAAAGGCCACGCCGCGGGCGCCCAGACAGAGGGCCTCGATTAACTGCCCCTCGTCGATGGTGTCAACGAGCAGGAGGGCCCGCGTCGCAGGCGAAAGACTGCGGATTTCGCGTAGGACCTCAAGACCCGAGCAGCGCGGCAAATCCAGATCGAGCAAAACAACATGCGGGTGCACATTTCGAACGCGAGCAACGGCCTCCATGCCGTCTTCGGCCTCCCCGATAACGACAAAATCCGGTTCGGCCCCCAACAGGTTCCGCAGCGCCGCGCGGAACATAGCATGGCTATCGGCAATCATGATTCGAATGCTTCCATTCCCGTTGGAGGGTTTGGCAAGACGCGTCATCGTGGCCATTCGTCAACAAACCTCCCCCCCAAAAGCGTTAGGGCGTGATTACGGCTCGAGGGGCGGGGTCCACAGAGGATATGCCCGAGGGTTCTTGTCATGCTCGTTAGCTCACTCCTGAGGGAAACCCATCGGTCAATGCCGAGAGGATTACCCGATTCAGTCCGGGTTCAAAAGTCCGTGATTCGCGGCGAAAATAGCAAGTTCCAGCCGCCCCGAAACTCCCAGCTTGTCGAAGATGCTCGTGAGCTGGTGCTTCACAGTTTGCTCACTGAGGGACAACTTTTCTGCAATGACCCTGTTGGTGCGGCCGGCGACGACCGCTGCGACAACTTCCAACTCGCGGGGGGTGATTCCGAAGTTCTTGGCTTTGGGTTGCGCTTTCGGGGAAGGCGTGAGTCTTCGCAATGCCTCCACGATGTTGTTGACGCTGCCACGGCCCACCCAGTACTGACCTGCCATGACACTCCGCATGCACCGGACGAGAGCCGGCACCGGTGACTGCTTGGAAATCACGCCGCGTACGCCAAGTTGAATAACCTCCATGACCCGCTCCTGATCGGGAACCGCGCTCAACAGAATGGTACGAACCGAAGGCGACGACGAGAGACCTTTCAGGGGCTCCCAGTCCGCACCTGAAGAAATGGCGAGGTCAAAGAGGACTATGTCCGGCTTGAGTTTCCGGGCGAGTCGCAAAGCCTCCGCACCATGCGAGGCCAGTCCGACGACCTCAAACCCGGCCTCGGCCTGTAGCACACGGCGGAGGCCATCCCTGAAAACCGGATGCTCGCTCGTGATCAGAACATGAATGCGACCGTTGTTGCCAGCCATACTGTTGCTCACAATGTCTAGATTGCCTGCTCGACAGCCAATGCCGTTTGCCCCCCTCCCCGGGGAGCAGCTCTTCCCGCGGGTTCGGCGCCAACCTGGGGGAAGGGAAGGCGGGTGATTGCCATCAAGAGGAACGATCGGATGCCGGGGTCAGTTGCTAAGGTTGTCATATTTTGCATACAGCTCCGCCCTCTGAGTTACATTTCTGTGCTCCACCCCTGGTTGCTGCTGAACTTGTGTTGGCCGAAGGCGCCAACATTGCTCCGGCTTGCTAGCTCGTGCTGGAGAGAAACTCGGAAATCGAGAACCTGTGTTTCTTCAACACCGACCTCCGCGACGAGGATCGGGCTTTTCTGGTCATCGAGTCGCCTCCCGCCTGCGCAACACAATCCGTTGCTCCGCCGCTACCGCAAAGCCCGCGGGGGTCTGGTCATGACCTCGCTCCACGCGAATCACCTGCCCGCGCCCGTGGAGCCGCACAGGCGATGTTGCATTGTTGGGTGGAAGAATGGCCTTGAACCTGAGGGTGGCGCCCGACGGCGGTAGGGTGGCCGCGAAGATGAACGCTCCTCGGACGCTGAGGTCGCGCGTCAGGCCTATGTCCTGTTGTAGGGGGCGCCGCCCATCCTTCCAGGAGAAAATTACGGGAACTTCCAGCCCATAGCGTTGGTATCTTCGAGGTTGCACGAAGGCTAATCCCCTTCCGGCATTCTGTCACTAAATCCTGTAGTGCTCCTCAGCGAGCTGACCGGCTGGGGAAGCGTCGCCTGTCAACCTGCTTGTGATTCATAGCCAACGATCAGACTCCACCTCAAATAGGCTAGCACTTGAAGTGTAATATGCATTCTATCCACGCGAACAAAGCTGCGCAAGAAGCAGAACACACCCCGGCTTATGGAATGGTCTCCTCATACGGGCGGGCTGGGCAGTTGTATGAAGTTGAGGACTGTCGTCTCAAGCCGAGCGTCGTTAATTCATCTCTTGTCGCAGTAGTCAAGAGTCCATCTCACAGATGCTGTGAAGGCGCCGACGGCCGCCCGGTTCTTCATACCTAAGGCCATGGATTACTCCTGTTGGTGCCATCATTTACTTCGATCATCTTGCCGTCTCTCCGGGTATGATCATCTGGGTACCGTGCCATTGTGTCGCTGCCCGAGAGGCGATTAACTTTGCTTTTACGACGGGATTGTGTAAAATGACCGTATCTATGCTTTTACAATGTGACTGTATGGAATAGCGGTGACGCATACCTGCGCGTGCTACGTCGCGGTGAGGGGGTGCCAGAAACACAATTATGGCGATTAAGGTCATCATTGCGGCACACTCGCCCCTGAACTCTCAGTTGCTCTCCCGCGCCCTGGAGCGTTCCAAGAAGCACTTTGCGGTCGTGGCCTGCGAACAGACCGTTAAAGGATTCATGAGCAAGGCTTCCGAACATCACGCCGACGTGGCAGTGATCAGCGCCGGGCTCGAGGGCGACCCCGAGGGCGGCCTGAAGGCCCTGCGCAATTTGCGGACTGCGGGCTCGACCCTACGCCCCATTGTGCTGCTGGATAGCCACAAGCCGGAGGCGGTGCTTGACGCCTTTTCCGCAGGCGCTAGAGGCGTGATATACCATACCGACCCCTTCGAGGTTGTGTGTAAATGCATTCAGAGTGTCCACGCTGGGCAGGTCTGGGCCAGCAGCCAGGAACTCCATTGGATTCTGCAGGCCCTGACGGATAGGAAACCCTCGCGCGTCGTCAACGCCGTAGGGATTCCTCTACTCACTCCGCGGCAAGAGCAGATCGTGCGGATGGCAGTTGAAGGGCTGCCCAATAGCGAAATCTCGGCGGCGCTTCACATCAGCGCGCACACTGTCCGGAACCATCTCTTCCGCATTTACGAAAAGCTCGGCGTGTCAAGTCGCGTCGAGCTAGTCCTCTACGCCTTAAGCAAGCAGGAAAACTCCCCAGCGCCAAAGGGCACGACTTCCGCAGCCGCTTAGCTTCCCCTGCCGAAACCATAGCCCCCCCTCATCTTTGGGAAGGGAAAGAGAGGGCGCGTAGTCCGGCTCCTTGAGTCAGAGAATTGTTCCTGCTATATACTCGGTCGGGATCGAACCCCCCGACCCCAGCGAGACGTGTTTCTAGCGTAGCCCTGGGTAATGGACATCAGTGCGTTGACCACGGGATCGTTGCACCCATTGCAGGCAAGTACCAGGTTCTCGTTAAACGGCGTTTCCATCGTGCGAGCGTACGAAGCCCGCAGCACCGTCTTGGTATGCTTGATGTTATAGGCAACACCGACGCGAGGTTGCAATTGGCGGGCAATGGTGATGCCATTGTAGATATCGCCGCGAAGCCCAAGGTTAAACACCCAATTCTTCGCTTTGATGGTGTCCTGAATGAATAGGGCCACTTCTTTGATATCCGAGTGACCGCGGAAGGTGTACAACCCGCTGGCCGGATTCGGGCAACTGTCGGACGCCGGCAGTGACCCGGTTCGGGTCAAGTCGTAGCAGGCCAGCAGCGGTACAAACCCCGGATTTGCCTGCAGGGGCTGGTTGCAATTCGCCGGATAGGTCAGCATCGTGTTGGTGTCAGGACTTCCGTCGGGGTTAAAACAAACCGGGTTGAATGTGGGATCGACGATCCCGAAGGCGTCGTTTTCCGTCAGAAAGGTGTGCTGGAAATTGGCCCCTGCCTTCAGGTTGTGGTTGCCTTTCACGTAAGAGACACTCGCGTGAGCCCCGGCGTTGGTGAGCGTCCGATTCTGCCCAACGGTCTGTGCCTGAAGACCCGGTGTAAGGTCGGCAAAGGGGTTCGCGCTCGGATAGTAGTTTGATTGATCTTGCCGGACGTAGCCGCCGAGTGTAAGCACAGTGTTGGCATTGATCACCCGCGTCAATGTGGGTGCAATATTCAGTGTTCTGATCTGAGAATGCTGATCATCGGAACCGACCAGACGTCCGTCCGGCCCGAAACCTCCATTGTCAACCACGAGTCCGGACCATGCTGTCGCGCCTTGGGAGTCGTATGAGTTGGGCGTCTGGAACCAAGACCGCGTAAGACCAAAGTTCACGTTGACGGTGTTGTTGGGCGAGGGTTTGAAGTCAAGACGGTCAAACAGATTCTCTTGGTTCCCCCGGTCGTGCATCGCCGTGAACTCCGGCCCATCGAGAAAGCGGCTGGTGTTCAGGCCATTGGCGGAAATGAAGTTACGCCACTTGTCCTGGCCATAGGCAAGATTGAAGCCGGCATTTGCTGAACCAAAGGTGCCGTAGGAAGTTGTGATGCTTCCGGTCGGTTTGTTGACCCCGAGTCCCGACCGCGTGGTTGCGACGATGACCACGCTGGTTTTGTCCCCAAATTCTGCTGGCGGTGCCCCGGGGACCACCTCCAACGACTGAATCGAGTCGAGGGAAGTCTGATTCGAAAAAACCTTACTTTGCTGGTCGGTAATGGGCTGGCCGTCAACCGAGAAGGAGTTTGAGGCGTGATCACCCATTCCGTGAAAGAGACCGTTGGAATCCGCAGTGATTCCCGGTGTGGAAAGCGTGATCAATGAACTGATGGAGGAGGACTGACTTTCGAGCGGCAACTTGTCGAAGAGGCCCGGTCCACATCCGTATGGGTGGTGGGATCCGTCTCGATTAGATCCGCCGCTTCGCTCGAGACCGTTACCGTGGTCCGGGCACTGCCCAGTTCCATCGCGATTTTTAGGTTGACGAGAACCGCTGAACCAACATCAATGTCTTGCACGTGGGTAGCGAAACCCGTCGCGCTCACCGTTAGGTGATAGGGATTAAAGGGCACGTTCGTGATGCTGAATCTGCCTGCGCTATCGGTTGAGGCGGTGCGCTCAAAGCTGCTCACTCGATTGATGATTGTAACTGTTGCACCGGGGATCACGGCTCCGGAGGGGTCTGAAACCGTACCCGCAATCTCTCCAGCGCTTCCCAGGGTCTGCCCGGCAATAACGACGGGAAGGGTAAGTGCCCAGAGGCACAAACCCACAACAACAAATAAGGGTCGCCTATAAACCATGGCTCTTCTCCTTTAGTGTCCTAGCAGTTTTGGGGTCGAACTAGGTTGTGAAAAAACTTTTAGGAGAGGGGAGGGGAGCGAGCGGGAAGCGTGAGTGAGAATCTGTAGGAGTATTTGGCGTCGCGAGAAATCAGCCGATAGGGTGTTTCTAGATGCGGTTTCTGAATGAGGGTTTGAACTACTGGGCGGACGAAACTACCGCGAACGATTTGGCAGAGGGGGCACAATGGAGCCACGTCCTGGCTTGCGTGTAAGTGCGCTCCCCCCTCGCGTGCAACACGGCAAAGGCTTGCGACAATGGAATGGTGGTGAAGAACTTCAACTGAAAAGAGGTGGATTTCGCCGGTAAGCGCCAAGCCCACGATAAGGGCGTGCAACCAATATCGGCTTCGAGATGTGCCAATCCGTCGCAGGTTGTTTGGTCCGTTTCTACGAGTTATCCCCGGACTTATTGCGTTTGGGCGACCCTGAACGAAATCAATAGTACCAGGAAATACGCCGGTGCGGGACTGCCTAATACGTCCCCCCCCGCCTTTGGCATAGGTGGATGCCTTCATTCCATACGGGGTTGCACCCTGGAAGATTCATTTGCGAGCACCAGAGGGAGCGGTTTGAGCCTTCGAGAAGGCGGGCGATGCCTCGCTCATAACCTAACTCGCTACGAGTTGTAATCACGCATTGGTCTTCCCCTCACTCTCAGTCACCGTAACTCTCTGGGATTGTTGGCCCCCCTCGAGTACGACGTCCACTACCAATGCGCTGTTGATGTCAGCCTTGGACCACCTGCGGCAACGGCCGGGCGGGGGGCGGCGGACCGTTCAGCAGGCGAATCGCATGCTTGCGGTGATAGCCGCAATTAGCACAAAACTCGTCCAGGATGCGCCACTTTTCCCTCCCACCCGCCGGCTCGTAGCGCGGATAAATCCTCTGCAATCACTTCTTGAAACTTGACTCATGCTATAACCCGTGTCCATTGGGGTTACATTCTAAAATTGCGCGACGATACCCCCCCGATTATATTTTAGCTTGCGCGATATGAACTGTTGCTCCTTGCCCCGTTACTTCTGGTATAATGCCGTTCTTTACAGGGGGGGTCACCGGTCAGCGGGCGTTTACGGGAGGGTTCGTTGGGAGACGAATGGGAGTATTTTCGGACCCGCTGGAAGGCCACCATGGAAATCCCATAAAGATTCGGTTCCATTCGACCGATAGCATCTCTTGTACTGAGTTGTAAGAAACATGGCTGATTTCAGACGGCAGCGACGGCTCGAGCGCATGCTACCGCAGCGGCTTCTGGAGTTTTAACCATAGAAAGAGGACCAGAATTAGTAAGCGAATTTCCAACTCAGAACACTATGGCATGGACGTGGAAACCAAGATGGGGGTTCCCCAACCCGATGACCCCGATTCTACAGGGAGGGTTCTTATTTACATTCCCATTGTCCATACCCAAGCAGATATGGGAGTTTTGGGTGAGTCAATACAGCGCTTGAAAGTTAAGAGTCTGGGCAGGAGAGGCTGGGCGCGCAACGTAAGCCTGGTAAGCAAATTGTGGGTCCAGATCGAACAGGCCGTTCAGCGTCAGGATCTTCCCTTCGGACGGGTTCGTCTCTATCAGGATGGGTTGCCGGTTTGTGGTCGCGAACTGGAGATTGTCAAGGAACTGGCAAGCGCAAATAGCCGAAATCATCAACTCCTCCTTCGTCTAACCGAGAAGGGCGCCACGATCATGGGCACGGAGTCTTCCGAACTCCTGGTGGAGGAGTACCAACTTGTCAGGGACGTTTTCGCATCAGGCAAGCCCGAAGTTGCCGGTCGGGCGGAAGCGAGCCAGCAGGCCTTAATGGATTCCTTGCTCAAACGGCGCGACCAATACATCGCCCGTCGGATCAATGACACGCTGCTGAAAGGGGAAACCGGCTTGATCTTCTTGGGGATGCTGCACTCCTTGGGCCCCTGGCTCGCCAAGGATATTCGTGTCGTTTACCCGTTGCACCCGCCCCCAACACGGGGAGTGGAGGGACCATGACATCTGTAGGAAGCAGGGTTCTCATCGTGGACGACGAGAATGAGACTTGCGCCCTGATTTCCCAGTGCTTGCAGCGGGAGGGACTAACCCCAATCGTTGCCCACTCAGGAGAGGTCGGCGTGGAAAAGGTTCGCACAGAACACCCCGATACGATGGTTGTAGGTATGAAGTTGCCGGGTATAGACGGCATGCAAGTCCTGAAAGCAGCAAAGGCTGTGGACGAGGATCTTCCCGTAATCCTGATCACCGGCTATCCGGAAGTTCGCGGTGCGGTGGCGGCGATGAGGGCAGGTGCTCACGATTACCTGGCGAAGCCTCTCAAACACCACGAAGTGCTCCGTGTGGTCTTCCGCGCCCTGAACGAACTTGCGCTCAAGCGCAAGCTCCGACGCCTGTCCTCCCAGATCGAGAACGAGATTTCACTGCGGGAATCCATGGGGTCCAGCGGCGCCGTCACCCGGTTGCTCTCCGATGTCACGCGGGTAGCCAAAACCAACTTCAGTGTTTTGATTCAGGGGGAAACCGGATCGGGAAAAGAACTCGTAGCGGCCGCCATCCACCGGCTGAGCCATCGCTGCGGGGCTCCTTTTCTGGCCGTGGATTGTGGGGCGATTCCGGAAACGCTACTTGAAAGCGAACTGTTCGGACACGAGAAGGGAGCATACACCGGCGCGGACAAACGGAAGAACGGGAAATTCGAGATGGCCCAGGG
>PMYF01000649.1:16868-19729 GCA_003171295.1 Acidobacteriota bacterium
CGGAGTGACGTTTATTTTCGATTGAACGAATTCAGCATCTGGGTTCCACCCTTGCGCGAGCGGCGGGAGGACATCCTGTATCTCGCCAAACGGTTCGTGGATGTCACCAATATCGAGTTGCAGAAGGATGTAAAGGGCTTTACGCAGGCTGCCGTCGACACTTTACTCACCTATGACTGGCCGGGAAATGTGCGGCAACTCCGGTCGATGATCCGCCGCGGTGTTCTTCTGGCCGACGATCTGATCACTGACCAACACTTGGGAATCCATTGGGCATCCCCCCAAGCCGCAGTGGCGCGCCCGGAGGGCGATAAGCAAACTCAGGACCCGCTTCGGGGTGACCTTACTTTCAAAGAGATCATGCATCGCAAGATCGTGGCCACAGAGATGGAAATCTTAGCTCAAGTACTGCGGGAAACGGGTGGGAACAAAGCGAAGGCCGCTCGCTTGCTTCACATCGATTATAAAACCATCCATTCAAAAGTCAGGCAATACGGTATTTCGGTAGACTGAAAGGAAAGGAATCGGGTGCCTTATGGCGGAAAAGAGAAAAGACCGAACTTCACATGACAGGATAGAAACAGGCCTCGGAGGGATGCTTAAGGGCTTGGGAGGCTTGGTGGAAAAGCTTGGCGAACTGGCCGAAACCGGGCAAGAGTTCTCCAAGACGGGGGAAATTCACGGATCCGGGAAAGAGGTTAGAGGGATTTACGGATTCACCGTTAAGGTCGGGCTGGGAGAAGAGGGGCCTCGCATCGAGCCCTTCGGGAATATTCGCCGCGACGCCAAGTCCGGACGGACCGAGGTTCAGGAGGTTCGTGAACCCATGGTCGACGTTTTTGAGGAAAAGGACCACCTGCTGGTTTTGGCGGAGTTGCCCGGCATCAGCAAGGACGACGTGCGCATTGACCTCGAGGATGATGTGCTGACGATCTCGGCCGAGAAAAAGGACAAGAAATACCGCAAGGAGGTTCTCTTGCCCCGCAGCGTCTCCAAGGAAAAGATGCAGGTCTCGTGTAACAACGGGGTCTTGGAAATAAAATTTCTCAAGTAGCTCGCTTCGGAGGCGCCATGGGTGAACCCGGGGAGAAGACTCTCAAACTCAAAGTCAGCGAGGCGCTCGGCAAGGACGTGAGCCGTGCTTATGCACGCTTGGGGCCGGAGGATCTCGCGCGCCTGCGGGTTGACGTCGGTGATATCGTGGAAGTCGTGGGCAAGGGTAGGACCGTCTGCAAGGCGATGCCGGCCTACAAGGAGATGCGCGGCCAGTCCCGGATTCAACTGGACGGACTCACTCGTGAGAATGCCGGGACCGGGCTTGACGAATTCGTGCAAGTGCGCAAGGTGGCGTGCCCTCCCGCCGAGCGCGTGGTGCTGGCCCCCACAAACGTTACCCCTTCCGAACGCGACTTGGATTACATCGGCAGCCGGCTCGATGGCCTGCCGGTCCTGGCCGGGAACCGCATCCGGGCCATGCTCTTTGGAGCCCGGTCGGCGGATTTCAAGGTGGACAGCACCGTGCCTAAGGGTCCCGCGCTCATTCACCCAACGACCCAGCTCGTAATCTCCAAAGGGACTCCATCGGAGGAAGTGTCTGCCCGCGCAATTTCCTATGAAGACATTGGCGGGCTGAAGCCCCAACTCCAACGCATCCGCGAAATGATTGAACTTCCCTTGCGCTACCCCGAGGTCTTCGAACGCCTGGGGATTGATGCGCCGAAGGGGGTGCTTCTGCACGGACCTCCTGGATGCGGAAAGACGCTTATTGCCCGAGCGATTGCCCATGAGACCCAGGCGAACTTTTTTGCCGTCAGCGGGCCTGAAATCATCCACAAGTTTTACGGGGAGAGTGAAGCCCACTTGCGGAAGATCTTTGAAGAGGGCAGCCGCAAGGCGCCAAGCATCATCTTCCTGGATGAGATCGACGCCATTGCTCCGAGGCGAGAGCAAGTCGTCGGCGAGGTCGAGAAGCGAGTTGTTGCCCAGCTCTTGGCGTTGATGGACGGGCTCGCCAAGCGGCGCAAAGTCATCGTCATTGCCGCAACCAATCTGCCCAATATGCTCGATCCGGCCTTGCGGCGGCCGGGGCGTTTCGACCGGGAGATTGCCATCCCCATTCCCGACCGTAATGGGCGGTTGCAGATCCTGGAGATTCATAGCCACGGCATGCCTCTGTCCGAAAAAGTGGACCTGACTCGCTTGGCGGAGATTACGCACGGTTTTGTAGGGGCCGACCTGGAAGCCCTTTGCCGGGAAGGCGCGATGATTTGCCTGCGGCGCATCATGCCCGATGTCGATTTTGGTTTGGCACAGATTCCATATGACCAACTGGCCAAGCTCGAAGTCGGAATGGACGATTTCCTCGAGGCCTTGAAAGATATTGAACCTTCGGCGCTGCGCGAGGTGTTTGTAGAAGTTCCGGACGTGCGCTGGGAGGACGTCGGGGGTCTGGGCGAGGTCAAACAGCGCCTGGTGGAAGCCGTCGAGTGGCCGCTCCAGTATCCCGACCTGTTCACAAAGGCAGGGATCCGACGACCGAAGGGAATCCTGCTCGAGGGCCCTCCCGGTTGCGGGAAAACCCTTCTGGCCAAAGCCGTAGCCAGCGAAACCAAGGTAAACTTTATCTCAGTCAAAGGGCCGGAATTACTCTCCAAGTATGTAGGGGAATCGGAGAAAGGCGTGCGCGAGGTGTTTCGCAAGGCGCGCCAAGCCGCCCCCTGCATCGTCTTCTTCGATGAAATCGACGCCCTCGTACCGAGCCGGAGTGCTGGATCTTCGGATTCACACGTGGCAGAGCGCGTCCTGAGTCAGTTCCTTGCGGAACTTGATGGGGTCGAAGAGCTGAAAGGGGTTCTAGTCCT
>PMYF01000905.1 GCA_003171295.1 Acidobacteriota bacterium
AACGTGACGGCCAAGGACAACGCCACCGGCAAGGACACGCGCATCACCATTACTTCCAGTTCGGGTTTGAGCAAGGACGAAGTGGAAAAGATGGCCAAGGAAGCCGAAGCTCACGCTACGGAAGACAAGGAAAAGCGCGAAGAGATCGACGCGCGCAACCAGCTCGACGGCCTGGTCTACAACATCGAGAAGATGCTGAAGGACTCCGGCGACAAGATGCAGGGCGCGGAAGCGGCTCCGGTCAAGGCCGAGGTCGAAACAGTCCTGGCCGAATCGAAAAAACTGCTCGAAGGCACGCCGTCCTCAGCCGAGTTAAAAACCCAGCACGAGAAGCTGACACACGCTTCCCACAAACTGGCCGAGATCCTCTATAAAGCCAATGCCGCCCAAGCCGCCCAACCCGGCGCGCCTCCGACAGGCGACCCCGCTGCCGAACCCCACGCCGAACAGAAGAAAGACGGCGGAGTAATCGACGCCGAGTATGTGGACGTGGACGAGAAGAAGTAGGACTGGCCGTCCAGGCAGCATAAAGGCGGCAGGGCTATGCTCTGCCGCCTTTACGACATTCAAGATTTTACTATGATTTGCGGCATTTGGGAGGCAGCTAGATGGCCATTATCGGATATACAAAGCCGGCATTTCAGCTTGGCTCGTTTACGTGTCCGCGCTGTAATTGCTTTTCGCAGCACGAGTGGAGATATATAGCGCGCGGTGCCGGCGGTTTTGAAGCGCCTATAAATTGGGTAACATCTTGGTGCCTGCGCTGTAAGGATTATTGCTTTTGGGAAAATCGAACTCTAGTATGGCCAGTTGAATCAGGGCTGCCCGATCCAATCGAAGGGTGCCCTGAACAAATCCAAGCTGTTTACAACGAGGCCCGTCAGCTGTTTCCGCATTCTCCGCGCGCTTCTGCTGCACTCTTGCGCCTCGCTATCCAGATGATTTGTGTAGACCGCGGATTGCCCGGGAAAGACTTAAACTCGGACATCGGCACATTGGTCAAGAATGGTTTGTCAGCACAAATCCAGCAATCTCTGGACCTTGTTAGGGTTGTTGGAAACAATGCCGTGCATCCGGGTCAAATTCAGATCGAGGAAAACAAGGACAAGATCGAGAAATTCTTTGGCTTGGTCAATTTGATTGTTGATGTACTGATCGTGCAACCTGCAAAGGTTAGCGAGATGTTTCATCCGCTCGTGCCTCCAGCGCAGAAGCAGCAGATCACAGCGAGAGATGGAAAGCCTTGAGAATCCCACGAGCGCCGTGGCCGGTCGTACAGCCTAATTGAGCCTGGCGTAGAAAGCGAGAGACAGTGAGTTTGGCGCAAAACGAGGTTGCCGCAGACAATCAGCGCAGGAGAATGGAAGAACTCCCTAAATCTCCCGTTGGTGCGGTCATCGAGGGTGCGATCTCCTTGGCCGGACCTGCACTGGTCGTCGGATCGTCGTTAGTCGCGAGTAGTGCCTCTGGCACGACCGGATTGGTTGCCGCGGGAGGCGTCGTTGGTGGGCTTGGCATTGTGGATTGGTTCCGCAAGCTCGGCACTTCAAAGGTCAATGAGAATCTCGAATCGCTTGGTCAAGCCACAGAGGATGCGCTCAAGCGGGTCGAAAATTCTCTCCTGGAACACGGAACAAGTATCGAAGAGATCAAGGCCCGCATCGATAGCCAAGGATTTAGAGACGGTATGGCCAGTGCAGCACTTCAAGCTTTGCGTACGACACAGAAAGACAGACTTAAGCGCATGGCTTTCATTCTCGCCAACGGCGTGAATGACGGCAAGGCTGTGTCAGAGAGCCTCGACGACATGATGCGTGCTGCGGCTGAACTGAAGGACGGAGACATAGCCATTCTGGAGAACCTTTATAAGTGGCAGAATCGCATTCTGAACGAGAAGGGGATGAATCCGACCAAATGGTATGGAGACATCCAGAGCGCTCATCAAAATCTCGTCAAGTCCGGTGCCTTGAATCCGCATGAGCATTTGAACTATCGGAGTTCATATTTGCGGCTTGAACGGTTGGGATTAATTCAGCAGATCACTTCTATCAACAATTTTGATGGCGTCGGGTACGATCTATACGCACTTCTCATGGAGGGCAAAAGGTTCTACGAATGCTTGCAGGAAATCGCAGTTCCACAATGAGGAAGTCCTTGCCGGGTGCCCCGGTTCCCGCCTTTGGGGCCTGGGAATCTCAACTTCTCACCGCCGCACTTTGCGCATAATTATCCTCCACCAGCTCACAATGGCAATTGGAGGTTCGAGATGGACAGGATAGCGCACGCAGGCAAAGTGTCGAATGAGGCGCAGAGGGAACGGAAAAGCCCTACCCCCCTCCCCCCTATTTCCTGTGTAACTGTGAAACTGTGAACCGCGGCGCATCTCCTGGTTGGTATCTCATACGCGTTATTTAATGCTGAAATTCAATGCGTTTTCCCTGAGAGCCGCAAGCCCTCGTTTGGTCCCTGGCCCTGCCGTCCGGTACACTCATTTATGGACCCCGAAGCGCAACCCGCGCCCGGTCCCGCGGATTTTTCGCAACCAATGCCCATGCCGGCCATCCAATCGATTGCAGGAGAACTCGAGCCGCATCCCGACGTAGCCCTGGTAGACAGGGTACGCGGCGGCGATGTCTCGGCCTACGACACCCTGGTGTGCAAGTATGAGCGCCAGGTGTTTCGCATCGCCCAGCACATCACGCAGAACCGGGAAGATGCAGAAGATGTCATGCAGGATGCGTTCCTGAAGGCGTATGAAAAGCTCGACCAGTTTCAGGGGAACTCGAAGTTTTACACCTGGCTGGTGCGGATTGCGGTCAACGAAAGCCTGATGCGGCT
>PMYF01000949.1:0-550 GCA_003171295.1 Acidobacteriota bacterium
CCGCGAGGGGAGAGGGCTGAGGACCTCAAGAGACTGCGAGCGGGAGTAAGCCCCAGGAGTTCCGTGAGTCCTATGCCGAGGCGCCAGCGGTAGAGCGCCAGCATCATCACCAGGCTGACTGTGTAAGCGACCGTGGAGGCGATGGCGGCCCCCAGAAATCCATAGCGAGGCAGTAAGAGGGCCAAGCCCACACAGGTGAGAACCGCGGCCAGCCCTTCTGCATAAGATGGCAGTCCAGGTTCGTTGAGCGCCCGGGCGCCCTCATACAGGACCTGGTTTAATCCCAGGGCAATGGTTCCGGGGAGCAGAATCCGACAGGCGAGGCTGGAATCCGCAAACCTGGCGCCAAAAACCAGGGTTATCAGCCAAGGCGCCACTGCAAAGAGCGCGGAGGCCGAGCAAAACAACCAGAGCAGGGAGGAACGAAAGGCACTGGCGATAACGAAGCGAGCGCGCTCCGGCGGGAGGTTCGATCCCGACGCCAGGGTGACGATGGCCGATGCTTGCGGGAGGAATCCCAGGGATGCGGATACAGTCACCGCCACCACGT
>PMYF01000949.1:633-6182 GCA_003171295.1 Acidobacteriota bacterium
CACGAGCCCGAGCGCATAAATGATAGGAGCGATCAGCCTGATGGCGTTGAAGGAAACCAGGTCGAGCTTGCCTTGCAGGAGGCTGCCCGGATAGCCGCTCAGCAGCAGCGCGGGAGTGCAGCAAACGTATACCTGGGCCAGGTGCCTGACCTGGGGGGAATAGGTCCGCAGCGCCAAAGGGACAACCAGCAACCCCACGACCAATACCACCAGCGATTGCAGAAGCCCAATGACGGTGGAGGCCGTCCAAACTTCGGAGAAGCCAAAACGCCGTTTGCCGGTGTGGAACACGATGGCTTGATTCATCCCCATCGACACCATGGTAACCAACATGGAGGGCCACAAGATAATGGCCGCGAGCTCGCCGCGTCCCTGGGGGCCCAGCAGCCGGGCGGCGGCCGTGCCCGTCAGCGCCCCCAGCGCCAGAAGACCAATCTGGGTTAAGAGAGTCTCGCTGAAGCCATGGCCAAAGCGCCCGCTTAGATAGTGGCGAGCGGCCCTCGCCCCCTGGGTGGACGGGTCGCCGTTTTGCTCGCCGATGGTGTTGGAAAGAGACATGTTCGAAGCGGGTCATGTAGGGCCAGGGCTTGCCCTGGCCGAGGCCGCCCCAAGGGGTGGCCCTACACTCAGGATCTCAGGAACTGGCTGCCACGGTGTTGACCTGCGAGTTCGGGGGCATATCGTCCGGGGAGCCGTAAGACTGGTAGTAGCGGCGGTAGCTGTATCCGTAGTAGCCATCGTGGCGCAGGTTCACCTTNNATGACCAGAATCACTCCGTCCACGAGAGTGGAGAGGATGGTGGCATCGGTGACCACCAGCAGGGGAGGCGAATCAACCAGCACATAGCGGAAGCGCCGGCGCAATTCCCGCAAGGCCGAACGCATGGTCGCCGAGGAGAGCAATTCCGCCGGATTGGGTGCGATGGGGCCGGCGGGCAAGACCCAAAGCGGAAGTTGCGGATCAACCTGTCGTAGCACCTCATTCAACCCGTGCGCGCCGGTTAGGAAGCCGCTCAGGCCCTTGTCATTGGGAAGCCCCAGCGCCGCCGTAATGGCGGGCCGGCGCAAGTCGCCATCGATGATGAGCACCCGGTCTCCCTGCTGCGCGAAGGCGGTTGCAAGGTTCAGAGCGGTGGAGGTCTTTCCCTCCCCCGCTTGCGCGCTGGTCACCAGCACACACTCGGGAGGCCGAGGCGAGGTGGAAAGGAGCACGGAGGTGCGCAGCGTCCTGAAAGCCTCCGCCAATGTGGAAGAAGGGTGGCGGAGTACGGTCAATCCCAACGCGCCCTCGCCCAATGACTTCCCGTTGCGCTGGCCGCGACCTGTGACCCTCGGCCGCCGCTGCGAAGGACCGAGGGGAATGACGGCCAGAGAGGGGACCGCCACCAGTCTTTCGGCGTCCTCGGCGGTCTTGATGGAATTGTCCAGGCCTTCTTGCACGAAAGCCAGCATCACGCCCAGGATCAGGCCCACGAGCAGGCCGATGGCCGTGTTGAGCAGCTTCTTGGGACGGATGGGGACGACCGGCGTGGAAGGCGGGTCAATGATGTGGATGTTGGTGGCGCGCAAGCCGGCGGAAACGGTGGCGTCTTTCAAACGCTGGAGCAGACTGTTGTAAAGTTGCTGATTGGTCTCGAATTCCCGCTTGAGGATGTTGTGGCGGATCAGGAGCTGGCTGAGTTTTCCCATCTCCACTTTTTCCTGAGTAACCGCCCCGGCGAGCAGTTCGCGCCGGCCCGAGGCTGCCAGGTAATCGTGCTGCACTCGCTCCACGGTGCGCTGGCGCTCCTGGTCGATGAAGTTCTGCATCTCAGTGACTTGCGCCTTCAGTCTCCCGACCTTGGGGTAGTTGGGGCCGAACTGGCCCAGGGCATCAACGTACTGGCCTTGAAGATCGGCGTATTTTTCCTGTAACTTCTCGAGCAACTCATTTTGGGCGAGCATAGCCACGTGCGCGGAATCCGCCTTCACCAACTGATAGAGCGACTGCTGTTGCGCGAAATCGCTTTCGGCCGCCGTCAACTGCTTGCTGAGATCAGCGAGCCTCTCATCCAGAACATCCTGCTTATCGTCGACATTGACGATGGCGTTCTGCCGCTGGTAGTCCACCATCGCCTGCTGAGATTTCTCGACTTTGGCTTTCAATTCATCGAGCTGTTGTTCCATCCACCCGGAGGCCTGCCGCGTGGCGTCGTAGCGCTGGTGGAAGTTGTACTCAATGTAGTTGGTCGCGAGGGCGTTGGCCACCTGGGCGGCCATGTCCGCGCTGGTGCTCTCAAAATTGACCTTGACCACGCGGCTTTCGCGGACGCGTTCAACATTGAGGGCCTTCCGAAATTTGCGGACCAACCAGTCTCTCAGGATATTCGGATTGCTCGGGTCCGAATGCGCTTCCATTTGCTCGGGGGATGCGAACCCGGGATTCCCCTGCAAGCCCAATTGTTCGATCGTCCGCCAGGCCAGGCCGTCGGTCTCCAGAATCTGAATCTGCGTCCCGAGGAAGGCGTCGTCACCGGGCGCTTGCCGCCGGAGGTCATCCAAAGACTGGATTTGGGGTGCCTCCGCCTCGACCTCCAGGCGCGCCGTCGCCTGATAGACCGGACTGATCTTGAAGGACACAATGGCAACCAATGCGGTCAGCGTGCAGGCGACCGTAAGAATGGTCGTCATGCGCCGCAGCAGGATTCGCCAGTAGGTTTGCAGGTAGGAATACATCTCCGAAGCTTGGGCTTCGGTATCAATTGCCGTCGCGGGCGACGGCAGAGGCAGCCCCGGGCGGTCCAAGGATCGGGAGCGGGCTAAAGACAATTCCTGGTTATAAGGCATGTTCGGTTCTCGGTATGTCACGAGAGGGCGTCACCGGTCCGGGGTAGCTTTCTCAGGCGCAGGCGGAGGCGTATCCCTTCTGCCACCAGATCAGGCGGGGGTCAGCGACTCCGGCACGCGGGGCGCGCTCGACCATCGAGACATCGACTTCCACAGCCACCGCCTGCTGGAGCAATTGGACGGAAAGGACAAGGCGGAACTGGTTCTTCTTCCGAACCAGCACCCCTTCGATACCCTCCAAGGGGCCATGCTTGACGCGGACCCAGTCTCCGGATTTCAGAAAGGGGTGAGGCTCAACGCACGCGCACTCCAGGACCGTCCGCTTGACGGCCTCGATCTCCGCACCGGGGATGGGGGCCGGGCGCCCGCCGACCGTGACATAGGCATGCAGGCCGGGTGTCGAAACAATTTCGAGCCGACGGTCCAGACCTGCCTGAATGAAGACGTAACCAGGAAAGAGGGGGAGCGCCAGTTGCTTGGTGCGGTCTTTCCAGCGGTGTACCGCGCGGTACAGGGGGAGCAGGATCTCAAACCCTTTGCTCGATAGAGCCTGCGCAACTACCTTCTCGTGTTGCGCTCGCGTGGAGAGTGCATACCAGGAGGATCCAGCGGTGAAGTTTTCGCCTGTCATGCCGTCCGGCATAAAGCTCCGCCCTCTGACTTACAATCTGCTCTGTAAGTCGCTTGGGTTGCCGTTGAACTGCCCGCCGCGGCGCCTGGTGTACCAAGGGGCCGCCGCTGGGGGTCGCGCCGCAGTCGAGGAGATAACTGCCTTACCCGATCTCCCGTTGGCGTTCGGGAGTTTTGGGATCGACCGCTTCTGGTTCTTCTTCCGGCGAAAAACGCAGCAGAAGTTCCTCGAGGTTCGACCGGACGAATCGGCCCCGGCGCCGGAACACAACGGCGGCCTCGTAAAGGGGTTTCGTCTGGGCGCGGGTTACCAACCCTTCGAATTCAACTGCCCGCACCCGCCCCGTGCCATCTGGGAACTCGATCAGCAAAGTAATATTTGACCCGATATCGAGCGGCGTTGGCGCGTAGAAACTCGCGCCGCGCACCCCGATGTCGAATAAGCGACCCTGCTCCTGACTAACTTTCCTTCCCTTCCCTCGCAGCACAAGCGTTACAGGGCAAGGGATGGTGAAACGCTGGCCGTCACGTCGCTCGCCGTTTTGAGAGGAGTCCAAAGTCCACACTCCAGATAAGAATGGTGTGGATTGTGGCCGAGTTGCGCGCCAGATGCAATCCGGCGAAAAGGCGATTTTGGGATAAATATTGGCATGAGACGGCGCACACCTCCTCACCGTTATTGGCTACGAAAACGTAAGCTGTCGAGGCTGATCCCCGGGGTGAGTTTCCTAATACTTTTGGGGGAGGAAGCTGCGCGTACTCTGGCAACAGGGTAGGATGGCCGCCGCCTGCACAACCTTTCTCCAAGTTCTTTGGGGGGGCAAACTAGAGTAGGGGTGAGACGAGATTCTCGTCAACATCAAATTTCGGGGCGAAAGGTTCCGGCAGGATGTGCCAGCCCGGTAGCGCGGCGGCTTCGCGAGTGAGCAGTTCCGAGATGGCAATGCGGTCAAGGTTCAGCGTGTTGCGGATCCACGCCACCCGCTGCTCGTGGGGTTCGGGACTGCCGAGCGCACCCAGAAGCCAGCCGAGTGCTCCCCGGTCCGACGGCCAGAACATGGGAAGGCGCGGCATGGGAGGGTTCATCGAGGTTCGCGCGTTGGCATACACTTTCTGCAAGTCGATCTTGCGGTAAAGCCGTTCATGCATGGCGTCAGCCAATCCCACACCCAGGGCGTTGCCGCCACTTTCGTCGGTGATATCGCGCACGTAGATCAGACGAATTTCAGGCGCTGCACCGGGTGGAAGCTCCACNNAAGGGAATCCGCGCGAGCAGCGGCCGGGCCATGACGAGGCAGGCTTCTTCCATGCCGCTGATGTCTGCGGCTTGCGCGGCGCGCACCGCGGCGACCTGATGAAACTCGTTTTCCACTACGGCCACCCCGCCCAGGATCTTGCCACTGGCCAGGGCTTTCGCCGACATGGCGCGAATGACCTTCTCAAATCCGAACTTCCAGCTCCAGCGGTGGCACTCGTGTGCGCCCTCAGCTTTCCCCATGCCGACGGCGATCATCTTGAGCAGACCGCTCTCGATCTTGCCGGAGAAGTCCGTGTGCGGCTTCACGCGGTTGAGCACCACCACGCCATCGGCTTCCCACGCTTGGCGATCCATGAAAACCCGAAAACCCTCGGGCGTTGTGCCCAGCGAAACGGCCTCCATCGAAGCGATAAGGTCTGCGCCCAGGAACTCCGACGTGACACCATACCCGGTCAAGATCTTCTGCTGCCCTTCCGCAGTGGCGCCGCCGTGGCTACCCATGGCGGGGAAAACGAACGGGCGCGCGCCCTGCCCCTTGAGCCAGTCGCAGACGGCCTTAGCCAGAACGGAGATAGCGGCAATTCCGCGGCTGCCCACGGCGACCGCTATACGCTTGCCGCGCAATCTCTCCGCGGGTAAGGCGAGAGCTCCCAGAGCACCCGCGATTTGCTGTGGCAGGTCCGAGAGTGCTGGAACGCTGGGCGCGGACCTCTCCAGGATCCGGAAAGTGCCGAGGGGAGCGTGAGCGTTGGCTGACATGATGAGGAATCCACGTTAGCGCGCGAAATGGCAGACGTCAAGAGGCGCACCAGGTCCCTAATCAGTCGATAAGGCGT
>PMYF01000940.1 GCA_003171295.1 Acidobacteriota bacterium
CTTCAGTCATGCCGCAAGTAGCTAAAAATAGACGTGGGCTTTACAGGCTGCGGAAAAACTCGGTCTTGGCACAAAACCTCAAGGCTTTGTAACAGGGCACGACTTCAGTCGTGCCGCAAATGTCGCAAAATGAACCTGGGCTTTACAGGCTGCGGAAAAACCCCTGATTCCCGCCTCATTTTCTTCTGAGAACGGATTTTTTGAACTTTTCCGCCCGTTTTGCCGTGGTTTTCCCTTCTCGTTTCGCGTCTGGAAGCCGTTTTTCCGGCCTCCAGACACACTTCGGCCCTAATGGGCCAGCGATTCAATCGGAATCAGTCTCCGCATGCGCACCAGGTTATGGGCCACGATGGTCAGCCGGTAGAACCAATCCACCCGATCCAGTCCACGCAGCTTCACCTGGCGCAGCGGGCGGTCTAACTTCGACCAGCCGAAGACCCGCTCGATCAGCTTGCGCTTGCGCTGACTGATCGCGCGCCGCTCATCGGCCCGCTCCTGTTCCGTCAGGCTGTTCTTGCCAAGGTTGCCTTCCACATACTCACTCACATGCGGAGCCACCTCGCGCTGGCGCAGATCCGCGATGAACTTCTCTTCCTGGTATTGCGTGTCCGCACCCAGCGTGATCTTCTGCTCGGGGTTGCGTTTATCTTCTGGCGCCACCGTCCGATCCAGCATTCTCAGCGCCGCCTCGCGCTCGGCCACTGTAGCTGCCAGCGTGGCCTCGGCCGCCACCACCAGACCGTTGCGGTTTTCTATCAGTGCGTGACCCTGATAACTCGGAACCGCCTTGTCCGCTGTGGCTTTCTTATACAAACGCGCGTCAGGGTCCGTGGCCGACTCCACCTTGTCGCGCAAAAGCACCTCGCCCTTATGCCCGGAACCGGCGCCCGGAGCAGGCGGATCGGACTTCTCCTTGAAGCTGCGAGCCGCGGCCCAGGCCTGGATCAGCGTGCCGTCCACCGTGAAATGTTCCTCGCTCAGCAAGTCGTGCTCGCGCGCCTCAACCAACACCGACTCCAGCAACCGCTGGCTCACCGCGCCTTCAATCAGCCGCTCCCGGTTCTTGGTAAATACCGTTACATCCCACACCGCGTCGTCCATCTCCAAACCAACAAACCAGCGGAATAAAAGGTCGTAGTTCATCTGCTCCATCAACTGCCGCTCGCTGCGGATCGAGTACAGAATCATCAAAAGCGTTGCCCGCAAAAGCCGCTCCGGTGCGATCGAAGGTCGACCGGTATCTGAGTACAACTTCTCCAACTCGCCATCCATCCGCTCCAGCGCCCGGTCCACAAGCACGCGTATCTGCCGTGCAGGATGATCGGCCGCTATCCGCTGAGCCAAGGTTAAATAGCTGAACATCGCCGACTGCCTCTGATCGTCTCCACGCATACTGATTAGATAAATCAAAACCACCAAAAATGCTGTGACCCCCATCAGATAAAGAGTTTTTCCGCAGCCTGTTCAGCCCCTGAGGGAATGTTCCTTCAAACTGGTTCGCCCCCGGCCGCAGCCAACCCGCCGCAATCCGCCTCCCCAAATAAATTCCGCCCGTTCTAAGCAAACGGGCTTACACTGTCCCTGTAAATTCCCGTAAGACTATGCCAGTCGCGCAGTTGACTCTTGAAGTCCGCATCGAGCATGCCCGGTCTCTCAAAGACCGGCGGCAGGTCGTGCGCTCCCTCAAGGACCAGTTGAAGCAGGGCTTCAACGTCTCGGTGGCCGAAATGGACGAGGCGGTCACCTGGCAGTCTGCCACCATCGGCATTGTTGCCATCTCCCGCTCCCGCGACTACCTCCACGGCCTCATCGAAGAAGTGGAGCGCGCAGCCCGACGCATGCTCAACGAGCATGGCGCCGAGCTGACCGATTCCTTCTGGGAATACATCGAAAGCTGAAGAGCGTACCTCAGGGCCGGGAAGGCATCGGCCGCTCGTGAAGAACCATCCAATTAATGCCGAACTTGTCGCGGAACTGGCCGAAGCGATGCGCGAAAAACGTCTCGCCCATGGCCATAAAGACCTCGCCGCCATCGCTCAGCACCTTGTAAATGCGCTCCGCCTCGGCATCGCTGTCCACTGAGAGCGAAAGATAAGCGCTGCGCATCGGCTCAACACGAGGTCCATCGCTCGCCATCAACGGTGTATCTCCAATCATGATGCGCGCATGAAGAACTCCTTTTTCCATGCCCGGCGGGATTGTTTTCGGATCGGGCATCTGGTCGAACGTCATCATCATCAGGATCTTTGCGCCCAGGTGCTTTTCGTAATATTGAAAGGCTTCCTGGCATTTGCCGGCAAAGTTCACATACGTGTTCATTTTCATCGTTTCATTTTTCCTTTCGGGGAATGGATTGGAGAATCGAACGGTGGAATGAGAGGGGTGGAATCTCGCTGTTCCCACCGACGGAAAGTCTCCGCCAGGACGGCTTCGCGGTTCCGCTCCATGTGTGCGATGAAGGAGCAAGGGGCGCCCGTCTCCTCGTGATGCGCGGCCCAGATAAGCAATTCAAGCAGAACAGGAGCAAGGGCTATGCCTTTGGGCGTAAGGCGATAATGAGTGCTGCGGCCGTCTTCCGCCGCGGGTTCAGTGATAAGAATGCCGGCGGCTCCGAGCTTGTGGAGACGGTCAGCAAGGATGTTGGTGGCAATTCCCTCGCCTGCGCGCTGGAACTCGCGGAAGGTCCGATAACCGCGCACCATCATGTCGCGAATGATGAGCAGCGACCAGCGGTCGCCCAGAAGATCGAGCGAGACACTCACCGGGCATCCGGAGCGGTGTTTCGTACTCGATTTCCTGGTCACAAAAATACGATACGCGATTAACTTGCATTTTGCAAGCTATATATGTTTACAATGTGCTACCGGCCGCTGGTCCCGCTCCAAAGCGGACGCTGCTGTGTGATAGCCCTAAGGCCAACAATAATCCAGGAGGTTCCCATGAGCGCGCTCCAAAACTTTCCCCGCATTACACCATTTCTCTGGTTCGACTCGAACGC
>PMYF01000058.1 GCA_003171295.1 Acidobacteriota bacterium
GCCTATCAACACGTTGATGTAATCTGTAGCTATAACCAGAATTGCCAGGACGCCCTGACCGAACTTCTCCTGATACGCCATTGCGCTCTCTATAAGCTCCTGTGGAATGTCGTGGGTCACCTCCTGCAGGTGGGGAGAGTCCCTGTTGAAGCCTGGGCATATCTCTCTGGACCGAGGCTTAGTCCTGAAGTGGAATGGCCACATATGCCCGAAAACCGGCGGCCAGACCAGGCGATGAGCCTCGATACTAGGAACCAGTTTACGAATACGATGCCCTGGTCAGAGATACCGCAAGACTGTGACAGGACGGACGAGCTCGATGATTGTCTTCAGTACAGACTGCGGCAGAAGGAACCCGCAGCCCTTTCGGTCCTCTACAGGCTCATGATACTTCTTGGAACAGAGAGACAACTTTCTACGGTTGGCCGAGACCAGTCAATTGGCCTGAGTCAGGTGCCACCCGACATGAAGCGGAAGATCCTTGCCGCGTGGAATGCCTGCGATTCCGACCCGCTCCTGGGCAGCATAGCGAAGGGGTTTGACGTGGCAGTGGCCATGCTCGAAGCCGAGACCGACACCACCGAGGCGAAAGAGCCAACGATTGTCCCTGAAGATGAGGGGTTTAAGATGGAAGCAGACGAGCTCGAGGCTGAGAGTGCGACCGTCAACGTCACCCTCCCGGCCCAAGAGACACCGACTAAGTTTGGCCCCGATATCGTGTCGTTCGATAAGACAGAATCACCAGAATCTGTAAAAGAGCGGCGGCTCGCCGTGCTTAAGAGACTCAAACTGGAAAAGCAGATCGTCAGTACTGACCGCAGGNNGTGTTAGCCAGCCTGCGGAACAGAGCGCTAGCAAGGGTGCTGAACACCACGATATCAAGCCTGATGGTCCACAGCCTCCGGATAAGCTCTGGTGGCACGGCAAGCCCCATATACTTCAGAACAAGCCGTGGGAACTGCTCAACTATATGTGGAACCGCGCCGAGGCCCCGGAGGCCGAAGTCTTTAAGGCGGTTTGGAAGGAAGACTTTACAAAAATCGTGTCGGCGAGTGAACGTATCCGCACCTGCCTTAGTCGCCTGAAACTCGAACTCGACAAATTTGATCTCAGCCCGCCCCTTCCGTTTGAGAGGCTGGTATGCAAGAATGGCTACGTCCGGAAGGTGGGCCACACCCAAGAGNNAAGCCGATAGCCGCATCCAAGTCCAAATCCAAGCCCAAACCCAAACGCCGTTCAAGGTGAATCCGGCCCTTTCGCCCCGATAAATCCCCCATAATCGTGCATCCTGCCGCGTGACACAAATCTGACACAAAGATGTTATTTTATTGTCACTGGGAATCGTGCTATCTCCGCGTAAGATTATGCATCGCGGTCGCCGTGCTGGTGACCTTGAAAGGAGGCTAGCGTGGTATCGGTATGTGTTGTGCTCCGGCGTCGGGAAGGCGCGTGATCGGGTCGGCAGAAGCTGGCTGTGCCGCATCATGCGATCATCTTTTAACGATTTCGGAGGTCGCACAGTTTGTGGCCGTGTCGCGCGACGTGGTCGAAAAGCTCATCTCCCGGGGCGAACTTGTCGCCATCGACATTAGTCCCCGGATTCGGGCGATGCGTCATCGACCGATCTGGCGGGTCAAGCCGAAGGATCTCGAGGCATTCCTCGAGCGCAGAACCGCAAGGCCCGTCACCGCCGCTCGGTTACGGCGAAGGAGTAGCGACGAAGTTTTTGAGTTTGTGCGGTAGCGTCAGCGAGGACCCCGCGGGTTGGGTTACATCCTCGGCCCGGCCCGCGGGAAATATAAAACCAAGGCTAGTAAATTAAGGATTCTGACTATGGCTAATATGATATTCGTAGGTGAACCCATTGCTGTTGAAGGCCTTGCCGCAAGCCGTACGTCATCTTGTGTCGAAGAAGCGCCGGCGGATGCCAATCCTCCGGCTGTTCTTGCTGACCGGCTTCTTGAAGTCGCCGGGGCAGGAGCGCCGGCTCACTTCCCGACCGTGCTCGTCGCAGACCTCGTCACAATTTCTGTTGCGGACGTGCCTGCGGAAGCGCTGAGTTGGCTGTGGCCCGGCCGGATACCCCTCGGGAAGCTCACGCTGCTGTTCGGCGATCCTGGACTCGGGAAGTCCTTCATCACCATGGACCTTGCCGCCCGCGTGTCGCGCGGAATGCAGTGGCCCGATGCTGCCGATGGTGCAAAGCCGTCGGCTCCCGGCGGCGTCATCCTTTTAAGTGCCGAGGATGATTTGGCCGACACGATCCATCCTCGGCTGGACGCGGCAGGAGGAGATTCGGCGCGCATCGAATTCGTGAGGGGAGTTGAGTCCGCGGCGGGCATCGACTCCTTCAACCTTGCACGTCACCTTCCGTCCCTTGAAAGTGCAGTCCATCAGACGCCCGATGTTCGCCTCATCATCATCGACCCGATCTCAGCATATCTAGGAGACACTGATTCTCACCGGGACGCGAGGGTGCGTGCTCTGCTGGCCCCCCTGGCCGACCTGGCGGCACGGTACGGCGTAGCAGTGGTTGCCGTCACGCACCTGAACAAGCGGTCCGGTGGTCAGGTGCTTCAACGGGCAATGGGTTCCATCGCCTTTGCGGCAACGGCACGTACGGCCTACCTCGTGGTTGCGGATGCAGGCAACCCCAAGCGGCGGCTGTTCCTCCAGGCCAAATCCAACCTGGCTCAGGAAACCACGGGCCTCGCCTACACCATTGAGTCGGTCGAGCTGGCCGGCATCGGCCCGGTAGGCCGTGTCGTCTGGGAGCCCGAGCCCGTCACGATCACGGCAAATGAGGCTTTAGCTGCCGCCCCGGCGAACCCGAAGAAGCAAACAGTCTGCGAGGCGGCTTCGAAATGGCTACTGGAAACGCTAGCCAACGGGCCGATGCAGGCCAACGACGTAGCGGCCGCAGCCGTGGCAAACGGCTTGGCCTGGCGTACGATCCGCCGCGCAAAGGAGGCCCTTGGTGTCAAGGCAAAACGAGACGGATTCAAAGACGCGAAATGGTACTGGGCTTTGCCCGATGGTCCTACTTCGCCCGCCGCCCCAGTACATCGGGTGCCGAAGGTGGCCAACGCACGGAGTGGACACCTACGGGGTACATCGGTAGCCCAGTAGGTGCAGCAAACCCTTGATTTCAGGGCTTTTTGTGAAGATTCCGTAGGTGGCCAAACCAACGCGGTAAGGATCGGTTGGACATCTACGGCGCGACGGGTAAATCATGACGACAAGGCATTGGGTTGACGAGAGGATCTCAAAGGCAGGGCGTACCTGTCCCGTAGGTTCTCCTCCACCCGCTGCCTGAACTTTTAGCAGTCGAATGTGC
>PMYF01000489.1:0-3871 GCA_003171295.1 Acidobacteriota bacterium
GAGGCAGGTAGCCAGAGTCTTTCATAGAACGATTGTGCAACAAAGCGGCGAAATTATCTGCAAACGCGGGGTAGAAAATTTGCGGAACCGGGGCCTGTCCGCTTGTGCGGCCTTACGCGGCGTCGAGGTAAAGGCGCTTGCCCAGTGCTCGCAGCGCCGCGTCGATACGGTCGATCTTGGTGGGGTGACGCAGGTTGGTCAGGCGGTTCACTTCCTGTTTGGTCGTGCCCAGCCGCCGCGCCAAATCGATGGGGCGCACCTTTTGGCGGAGCATTTCGTGCAACAGGAGAACCTTGGCCGCAACGCTCGGAGATAGCACAACCACCGCCTGGCCCCGCTTGGGCTTCGATGGCATGGGAACGGGACGCTGGTCGTCGAAATAGAATTCCATCGACAGCTCAAGAGCTTCCTTGGCCATGGCCAACGCCTCAACTCGATCTACTCCCTGCGTGTGGGCCTCTGGAACATCGGGAAAGCTCACGACGAGGAATCCTTCGCTTTTGCGGAGATTCACCGGATAGCCGCGCATGTTTCTACTCCTTCGTTTTCTTTAGGCCGAGTTGTTTCTTGATGTCCTCGAGCAGGCCCTTCGAAATGTCCTTGTGATGCATCGGGAGAACCGACAGCCGGCCCTTATAAAAGAGTCTTAGGTGCTAACCTTCCTGGCTTCCAAACGTTACGCCCTGTTTTGCCAGCCAGCGCTTGAATTCCGAGCTCTTTATGGCCGCCTCATCGTACACAATTTTGTTTACCGGCGCAAGGGTAATTCAAATCGCAATCCGTGTTTCGATCGCTTCGCAGTCGGCGCGGAGGCCTGACCCTGCTGGTTTCCAGCACCGCAGCGATTTTTCGATTGACGGCACCATGCCAATGGCATACTATATTCTTGTGCAAACGGTGGTCGAAACGCCAATGTACCTGCGCGCCGTCAAAGCTTTCTATAGCGAATCGGAGCAGGAGGAAATCGTTCTCACCATTGCCGTGGATCCGGAGGCCGGAGACTTGATGCCAGGCACTGGAGGATACCGCAAGCTGCGTTTTGCACGTCGCGGCATGGGCAAACGTGGCGGCGCGCGAGTGATTTATCTCTATGGCGGCGAGGATTTTCCGATCTTCCTCATCACGGTGTATGCGAAGTCGGAGAAGGGCAATTTGAGCAAGGCCGAACAGAATGCCCTGGCAAAGATGGCGAAGAGTTTCTTTGCCGATTACGGAGGGACGCGATGAGCAAATTGTTCGAAGAGATGGCCCAGGGAACGGCGGAAGCACGCGCGTACATGGAGGGGAAACGCAAGGGATACAAGGTCACGCTGCCGGAGACCGTCGACGTACGCGGCATCCGCAAGCGTCTGCGCCTCAGCCAGGAGCGTTTCGCCGCTCGTTTTGGTTTGTCGGTAGATGCGGTTCGCCATTGGGAGTCGGGCCGCCGACAGCCGGAAGCAGCCGCGCGGGCGCTTCTCACGCTCATTGCCGCCGACCCGCAGTTTGTGATGCGCACGCTGGCTAAGAGCGCGTGAGTCGGCCGCGAGATGATCTCGATATCCGGCGACTGTGGTTCCCCGGTCCCCAACTGCGAGGGACCGGGGGCACCGTCAGCGGGGTTTGTAAACGGAAACGGAACCGGGATCGGGGCCACCAGCCAAGTCTCGACTCGCACTGGAAACCGCCTTAAGATAGGAGGAACGCCGTCTTATCACATGTCCATGGATTTTGAGCAAATCCGCGAGTACCAGATCAGTCAGCGGGCAAAGAATGTCGCTGAGACGCCTTGGCTCATACTCCCGGGCGAAAACAAGCTGGTCAGGCGAGTCATAAAACTCAGCCTTATCAAGGACGCGAGCAATCCCGCCGAACTCATCGGTGTACATGCTGAGATTCTCTATCAGAAAAGGCAAAATCAGAGTTCCCCTTGGCCTTCCAAAACCGTCGACCTCACTAAGGTTCCGAAGGATCTTGGGTTCAAGTTCTCTCTAAATTCCGCTCAAACCTCGGAACTGGCGCAGGCTCTCCAGGACGCGTATTCGATTGGTAGCGGAGAAATCAAATCGGGAAAGAGAACCGTGCTTCGCGGCGTTAGCCGAGAGGAAGTAGTCGTTACGCCTAAGAACAAGGCAGAGGTCCTCCGCCAGCTCAAGAATCTGCTTGATCAGGACGACCTCAACGACTGGATAGGGGCAAACCTCCAAACGCTCTCCGCTGACTTGGCGACTGCTCGTCTCTTCTACGACCGTAAGGCATGCGTTGAGGAGTTTAGGAGTGCCCTAGGGCGATCTGAGGATGAGCATTTTTGGCAAAAGTTCCTCAAGGAGAACAGCTGGATGTTCGGATCGGGCTGTATTGAGATTCTCTCCGAACGGAGATTGGATATCCACCATGAGACCGATTTTCCAATTAGGGTCGAGGGTGGTTTTATGGACATCGTGGAAATAAAGACGCCGCAACTTTCCTTTTGGGCGACGACGAAATCCGGCGATCTCTATAAATATCGCGGGAAATATCTGATACCTCACGCTGAGCTGCAAGGCGCTATAGCACAGACGACCAAGTATATTCTCCAAGCGGAGAAACAAGTAGACAGCGAGGACTACATGCGAGACCACGGTGGGATTAAGCCTCTCAAACCTCGCGGTCTGATTATTCAGGGGAGAAGCAGCGAGTGGGGCGGAGGTGAGTGGGAGGCCTTTAGATTGCTCAATGACGAGCTGCACTCAATTCAGGTGATGACGTTCGATCATCTGCTGCAGCAAGCTGAACGGATGCTCGTTGTTATGAAGGCACCTGATGGGAACCCACGGCTAGAAATCGTTGACCCGAGCGAAATTGATGACGAGGATATTCCTTTCTAGCAGGTGGGTGGAAGGCCAGGGCTCTTCAGATCGCGACCCGTGTCTCAATCGCGTCGTAGTCCGAGCGCACGCCCAAGGGCTGCAGCCGCGATCCGGGTAGAGAATGCTCCAAGTGATACTACATTCGCCATTCCTGCTTTCGGATCACAGAGGCACAGGGGGCTTCCCTCGGAGTATCCAAAGGTACTTGCGCTTCTCTCTAGGTGGAAGCTCTCAGGTCTTGACTGCAATTTTGGTCAGCTTAGTCTGTCGCTACTTACGTAGCACTCCATTTGACCGGGACGTAGCCCTGACGCAGGATCAAATACCTGCCCGTTGCCCGGATTTCGCTGTGATTGCATTCATGGGTGCCTATTTCCCTACCTGCCTTACTCAAGCGGCCCGTTGTTTCTGGGAGGAGTGCCGCGAACCATCCCGAACCGGTTGGCCGGTTCTGCTTCACCTAAGCGAAATTGGCGTTCACCCACTTCGGACGCTATGGCTTGCGCCAATGGTCCGGTCTGCCGCGATCAGTGTGTCGTTGACGTTCAACCAAGGGCACCCTTTCCGGGTTCAGTTCCCTAGCCCTATCAATTGCCTCTGCCTGCGTCGGCAAGACCACGCTGGCCCGATCTGCGTTGGCCCTCCGGACAGCGTAATCGCCCTGCGGGCGCCTCTCTACGAACAGTTGATCATCCGCCATTTTCGACCTCCAAACTACATTTTACCACAATATGTTGGGGTTGAGTTGAGTATGGACGCAAGGAGCGGGTGCAGTGATGCCCGTTGCAAGCTTTCGGACCTTGACCTTCGCGCACGCACCGAAAGCCCATCGTTCGTCCTTTCTTCGCCGACTCCAATATAACATCTTTCGCCCGTCCTTCGCCACATTTGTATAATTCAGCCATGGACTTCCAGCTCGTCACCAGCTACCAGCCCAAGGGCGATCAGCCGCGAGCCATCGACCAGCTTATGGAGGGGTTGGGCGCGGGCGAGAAGCACCAGGTGCTGCTGGGGGTGACCGGCTCGGGCAAGACGTTCACGAT
>PMYF01000489.1:3898-4533 GCA_003171295.1 Acidobacteriota bacterium
TACGACTACTACCAGCCCGAAGCGTACATTCCCGCGGGCGACCTCTACATCGAAAAGGAAGCCACGATTAACGAAGAGCTGGACAAGCTGCGCCTCTCGGCTACGCGCAGCCTGTTCGAGCGGCGCGACGCAATCATCGTCAGCTCGGTCAGTTGCATTTACGGACTCGGCGATCCCGATGCCTACTACGGCATGCTGCTGCTGCTCGAGAAGGGCCAGCGCATCGGCCGCAAAGACATCACGCGGCGGCTGGTCGAGATCCTCTACGAGCGCAACGATACGGACTTCCGGCGCGGGACGTTCCGGGTGCGCGGCGACGTGATCGAGGTCTTCCCCACTTACGACGAAAATGCCTATCGCATCGAGCTCTTCGGCGACGAGATTGAATCGCTCTCGCAGATCGATCCGCTTTTTGGCACGGTGAAGCAGAAGTACTCGCGGCTGCCCATCTATCCCAAAAGCCATTACGTGGTGCAGCCGGAGCGCAAAGCGGAGGCCATCGATTCTATTGTTTCCGAATTGAACGAGTGGGTGGCGCATCTGGAGTCTGAAGGCCGCATGGTGGAGGCGCAGCGCGTCCACCAGCGCACGCGCTTTGACCTGGAGATGATCAAGTCGATGGGCTACTGCCACGG
>PMYF01000489.1:4574-4883 GCA_003171295.1 Acidobacteriota bacterium
ACGATTCCGCAGGTGCACGGGATGTGGCACGGCGACCGCAGCCGCAAACAGACGCTGGTCGATTACGGCTTCCGGCTGCCCTCGGCGATGGACAACCGGCCGCTGAAGTTTGAGGAGTTTGAAAATCGTGTGCAGCAGGCGATTTATGTCTCCGCGACGCCGGGGCCTTATGAGCTCACCAAATCAGCCGGCGTGGTGGTGGAGCAGGTGATTCGCCCTACGGGCCTCGTGGACCCGGAGGTGGAGATTCGCCCGGTGAAGGGGCAGATTGACGATCTGCTGGGGGAGATTCGCGACCGGGCCAAGCGC
>PMYF01000245.1:0-5620 GCA_003171295.1 Acidobacteriota bacterium
GCTCGCCGGTCCGATGGCTACAGTCAATGGACCAACTTCCTGTCATCGCACTCAGCCCGTCAGGTGCGGGATTATTCTTGAGCCGGGCAATAGGAACTGGCACGACTGAGCTGACCAGTATTTTGTACGACCACAGGGGAAAGAGTCTACCGCCTCTACCCGCTTACCCGTTGGAGTTGTTTTGTCCGCGTGACAATCGCACACGCGAGGTGGTGTTGACGAGCGAGCAATGCGTCAGCTTGGGCACTGGACCGCACCCTGGAAGCCGCGCTGACGCTGCGGGCGACGACTGCAGGCGTTCAGGACGCGCGGAAGGCAGACGAGACTCCATCTCGGAGAGGGAAAATGCAACGAAAGGGCTCGGTTGGAGACAACTGGGTGTATACTCTCAGGCGCTGGGATGCCAAAAAGCGAATTCCGGTTAATATGTCTTGGAAATGCAAGCTAGCGCGCCTCACACAGATGCAGAAGCCTAAGATAATTATCCTGGTCGCAATAATCGCGAGTTGCAGTGGTGTTGCGTCTTCGCAGAACAGCGCTCGGGAGGAGCTCGTTGAGCGGCGTGACCTCCAACTGTTCCTGCTGATCGGCCAATCGAACATGGCCGGGCGCGGGAAGATCGAACCGAGTGACCGCGAGGTGATCCCCCAGGTCTTCATGCTGAACAAGGAAATGGTGTGGGTGCCAGCCGTTGATCCGCTCCACTTCGACAAACCGGCAATTGCTGGCGTTGGACTTGGCCGCGCGTTCGCCAAGGTGCTGGTCGCTGCCAATCCATCTGTCACTATTGGCCTCATTCCCGCGGCTTTCGGGGGCACGAGCCTCGAACAATGGAAGCCGGGGGACCAACTGTACCAGAATGCGGTTCGGCGGGCTCTTCAGGCGATGAACTCCGGCACGCTCCGAGGCATTCTCTGGCACCAGGGAGAATCAGACGCCGAAACGAAGGAGCTTGCCATAAGCTATCCGAAACGATTCGTCGAATTCATCGGGCGCATTCGTGAGGATCTCGGCCTCCCGAACGTTCCAGTCATTGTGGGACAACTCGGCGAATTTTATCAAGCGCCCTTTGCAGACCTAATGAACGAGCAACTTGCGCTCATGCCGTTGAGGGTTCCTCATTGCGGCTTTGTGTCGTCCGCGGGCTTGACGCATAAGGGCGATCATGTGCACTTCGATACACCTTCGGTGCGCGAGTTCGGACGGCGCTATGGGTTTGCTTTTCTCGGTCTGGACCCTTCCTGGACTTCGCTCCATTGACCCTTGATGCGCGTCAGCTACGCCGACGACAGTGCGCCACGAGCGCGGAGAGGGCCGCAAGGGCCTCGAAGTGCGCAACTGCTTAACTGATGAGGGCAGGCCCCTCGGAACCGGCTTACAGGAGCAGGTTCCAAACTACCTCCACCGGCTCGACCTTAAGCGAGATCGTCAGCCGAGCGTTGCTGGTGGTACTGCATCGTGGGGGAGGCCGTGGCTGACCGCCCGTCAGGTCGGCAACGGACGCTGCGGCTGGAATATCAATTTGATCGGTTGTGGGCGGAGAAACTGGCCCAAGCTTATGAATGCCTCGTGCCCGACCAGATCCGGCTCACCGAGCGGGCAGCTCCCCCACCGCCCGCAAGCAGCCAGGAGATTCTGAATGACGAAAGCCGCCGCCATTTACGCCCGTGTGTCCTCGGACCGCCAGAAGGAGAACCACACCATCGCCAGCCAACTGGCCGCTTTGACGGAGTATGCCGGGGCCCACGGATACCTGGTTCCCGCCGCGTGGCGCTTTCAGGATGAAGGCTACAGCGGCGCCACGTTGCTGCGGCCCGGGCTGGAAGCCCTGCGCGATCTGGCCGCCGCAGGTCGCTTGGAAGCCGTTCTCATCTACTCGCCGGATCGCCTCAGTCGCAAATATGCCTATCAGGTGCTGCTCGCCGGAGAGTTGTCCCGCTGCGGCGTGGAGCTGGTCTTCTTGCAGGCGCCCTCGGGCACCACGCCCGAAGATCAGCTGCTGGCGCAGTTCCAGGGCATGATCGCCGAGTATGAACGGGCGCAGATTGCGGAGCGGTCTCGCCGTGGCAAACGCCACTGCGCCCGACAGGGATCGATCAATGTACTCTCGGGCGCTCCTTACGGTTACCGCTATGTGAGGAAGAGCGACACGGCGGCGGCCTATTATGAGGTCATGGAGTCGGAGGCGGGCGTGGTGCGCCGGGTGTACCAGGCGTATACGCAGCCGGGGCTGAGCATCAATGCCATTGCACGCCTGCTGAAGGAGGAGCATATTCCGACCCGGACGGGGACGACCCGCTGGGAACGATCCACGGTCTGGGGCCTGCTGCGCAACCCGGCGTACGGGGGCCGGGCCTGCTATGGGAAGACCGAACTCCGTCCGCGACAGCGCATCACGCGACCGTTGCGGAAACGCCAAGGGCTGGCGAGCCGCGACAGTGCCAACCACGAACAGCCCCGACAGGATTGGATCGAGATTGCGGTTCCGGCCTTGATCAGCGAAGAGACTTTCGCCCTGGCCCAAGAGCAGCTGGAGCAAAACAAACGTCATTCTCCCCGGCGCACGATCGAACCATCCTTGTTACAGGGAATGCTGGTTTGTGAGCGCTGCGGTTACGCGCTCTATCGCTGCTCGACGCGAACCTCGGCGCGCAAGCTTTCTTACTACCGGTGCTTGGGTTCCGATGCGTATCGTCACCTGCAGGGAGCGGTTTGTGATCATCCGCCGGTTCGCCAGGACCACCTTGATGCCGTGGTCTGGAAGGAACTCCTGCGTCTGTTGGAAGATCCCAGCATGATTCAGGAGGAACTGAATCGCCGGCGGGAAGCGGCCCGCCAAGCGGATCCGCGCAAGCAGCGAGAGGAGATATTGCGCCGGGACCACGCCCGGCTGGAGAAGAGCATGGACCGCTTGCTGAGCGCTTATCAGGAAGGTCAGGTGAGCCTGGACCAACTGCGCAGCCGGATGCCGGAACTCCGCAAACAACAGCAAGCGGTTCAGGCCGAGTTGCAGTCGCTGGAAGCGGCAGCCGCAGACGATACCCAGTGCCTGCGGCTGGTCCGAACGCTCGCCGATTTCTGCGCCCAGTTGCGGTTGAGGGCCGACACCCTGGAGGTGGCCGAGCGTCAGAAAATTCTGCGACTGCTGGTGAAAGAGATTCGGGTGGGTCGAGACACCCTTACGATCCGTCATTCCATCCGGATACCGAATGCTGGGCCCGATCCCAACGGAACAATCCGCCCGCCTCACGCACCGCAGCCGCAGCCGACGCCCCAACCCGGCCCAGGTTATCTTTTGCGTTCAGGCCGTCATCAGTCCCCTGTTAGCCAATCTGTTTCTGCACTATGCCTTTGATCGGTGGATGGCGAAGCAGTATCCGCAAGTGCCGGTTGAGCGGTTCGCCGATGATGCCATCGTGCATTGCAGAACGGAAGAGGAAGCCCAGCAGGTTCGGGCGGCCATAGCCGCGCGTTTGCGCGAGTGCGGACTGGAGCTTCATCCGGAGAAGACGAAGATCGTCTATTGCAAGGATGAGGACCGGCGAGGGACGTACCCGAATGAGAAGTTCGATTTTCTCGGCTACACATTTCGGTCGCGGATGTCGAAGAATCGGTTCGGGAAGTACTTCATCAACTTCAGCCCGGCCGTGTCGGACAAGGCGGTGAAGGCGATTCGGGCGGAAATTCGAAGCTGGAACCTGCATCTACGCAGCGACAAGGCGATCGAGGATCTGTCCCGGATGTTCAACCCGAACCTTCGGGGCTGGCTTCAATACTACGGNNGGGCGGTACTATCGCTCGGCGCTTTACCCGCCGATGCGCCACCTGGATCGCTCGCTGGCCCGGTGGGCCTATCGGAAATACAAGAAGCTGCGGCGACATTTGCGCAGGGCGACGCACTGGGTGGCGCGCATTTCACGGCGTGACCCGAAGCTGTTTGCGCACTGGCAGATGGGCGTGCGGCGTGGCTCCCTAGCGGGAGCCGTATGAGCGGAGACGTTCAAATATGGTTCTGAGAGAGCGTCGGGGTGAGATTCCCCGGCGCTACTCACCGTCAGGTAGCGATTCGGGCCGACGAGACTGCCGCCGCATTCGACTAAGTTGCTCAACGAAAACGAGTAATGCATTGAGTTTCAGGAGAGTGGCACGCGAGCTGGTTTTTGGGCTCAACTGAAGTTGACAATCGTTTCTCCAGCGGCGCCTTCCTGATTTTCATCCTTGAGTTCCGTGAATAGGTTAAGGGCGCTGTGGTTCGCCAAAACTCCGGCCGTCTGGAAAATCAATAACATAGTTGCCGCCCCCCCGCTGCTGTTCTGTTATGACTCCTGGTCATGTTTCGATTTATTGTCCTGTGTGCCTCGGACCGCTGGTTCGTCGCTTGCGGGCGCGTCGTAGCCTCCTTCTCGAGAATCTCGCGTTACGCCAACAACTCGCCGTGCTGAAGCGTCGGCATCTGAAGCCGTTGTCGTGAAGCATGCAGGAACGCGTAGTGCGGGAAATCCGCCCGCTACGTGTGATGTGGCGGAGGCTGGAAACGGGGCTCTGGAGCTATTTGGGAGCTACCGCGCCAGTCCTCGACCCTACCAAGCAAGCTCCCATGGGACCGGCTTTCTTCTCAATGCCTTGCACCTTTTCTGGTTGCATCTGGTCGTCCCGAGCCTTGAGGTGTGTGGACCCAGGAGACCCCTAACCGAGAAGCGATTCTTGATCCAATGGAAACTTGCGCCCCGCCGGCATTGCAGGGGAAGGGAACTGTCCTGAGTTGAGTTTTTGAACACTACGGGAACTGACGGAGCGGAGTTTGCGTGATCATGTGTCTCCCTCGGGGCCGGGCGCCTGCCGGAGGCTGAAGCATTCCCCCGCCCCCTCCCAAACCATTTTCAGCAGGAATTCCAAGTCTCGGCGGCTGGGCACTGTGTACCCGACCGGTCTCGCAGCTCCTTAGCGAACCCAGCCCGACGCTTGGATAGGTTGCCGCTACTGAGGCCGGCCGGAACACTGTCACTCAAAGGTACTCTGGGGCCTCGCTGGCCGGTTGCTCCCACGCACCCTTGCCAACGACAATCAGGTCTCCGTTATGCCCGGTCTATCACCGAGTAGATCCCCCGCGACCGGGATCGCGGGGGTCCAGAGCAGTGTCCACTTCAGAATTTATACTTCATCGCAAACTGCAGGATGCGCGGACCAAAGTCGCTTTGGATGACACCAAACGTGGGGTCCGCTTCGTAGTTGTCCGGACTCTGAAAATTCGCGTGGTTCAGTATGTTGAAGAATTCGAAGCGCAACTCCACACGGTGGCGCTCCGTGATCTTGAAGTATCGACTCACCCCAGCGTCGATATTAAAAAAGCCGGGCCCTTTCACCGAATCCGACCCAGAGTTGCCATACGCGCCGACTGCGTTAGGACGAAAAGCGCTGGGGTTAAGCCACTGCAGGGTATTCATATTCCTGATGTAAGGATTTCCTCCGAGGGCGTCCGCACGATCCCACCCAACCTCGCTCAGGGAATTGTCGAGGCCAGTAAACACCGAAAACCATGTTCCACTGCGGCGGGAGATGATCGGAGACAGTTGCCAATTGCTAAGCAGCCTGTTCATCCACGGATTGGCAAACCGAGGTG
>PMYF01000245.1:5660-12940 GCA_003171295.1 Acidobacteriota bacterium
CCTCACTGATGCAGTGGGACCAAGTGTAATTCGCCATGATCGTGTAATGTTTGCTGAAACGATGCTGAGCCGAAAAGAGGAGCGCATTATAGTCCGCATTTGCCCCGTCGTCTGCCTGACCGATGTCCCCATACAGGACGCCGGTGACGGGATTTATCAGAGAGAGCACCCGTCTTTGTTGTAGATTATCTTCCGTTGAACAGGGCGCGCCGCCGCACATTCCCGGAATATAAATGCCGGGGTTCAACTGATATCCGGTCCAGATGTGGCTGGTCTTGTTGCCGAGGTAATTCGCCGAAATCAGCCAATTCCGATCTAATTGAATCTGATAGCTGAGATCCCACTGATGCATGTAGGTAGGGTGTGGATTCAAGGGATAATTGGTGTAGATGCCTCCTTGGGGAAAAGACTGGTCCCTGCTGGGGGGTTGAGCCTGCGGGAACGGGTTCCCTCCAGGGTATCCTAGGAACGGATCCGTCAGACCTCCTGCCGGGTTGTGCAAAGTGAGGGAGCCCGCCCACGGAGCGTCAGCCGTTTGGTCCTGAAAGTAGGCGATCGGCATTGCCTCATAGAAAATGCCATAGCCCACGCGAATCGTTTGGCGCCCGCTACCGGTCGGGTCCCAGGTCAGCCCCACACGGGGCTCGAAGTCCGCGAGTTTGTCGTTAGTGTAAGCATGTGGCATGCCAGGATCGCCTACGAAAAATAAGCCCGGCGGAGCGTTGACGAACTGTGAAGTCATCTTGCCTGCAGCGAAGGCCGCCTGATCAAAGTGTTGTATCCGGTTGACCGTTTCGCGCACGGGCGTGTAAGGTTCCCATCGCAAACCAAGGACCATGTTCAGTCGCCTAGTGAGCCGAACATTATCGTCGAAATAGATGCCCAATATGTCTTGCCGAGCGTTCATAAACTGGATGTTTCCCTGGGAAAAATTGTTGGGCAACCCGAGCATGAAATCCACTAATGCATCATTCGAGAATTGCCCGTTAAAATTGAAACTGCCATCGCCTATGCCCGGAGCATCTAGGTCATACTGACGGTGAACCCAATCCACGCCCATGGAGATGTGATGGTGACCACGGATCAGATCCACATCATCCGCAATCTGCCCGGCGTTGTTGATAAGTCGAGACTCACCACAGCTGCCACACCCAACGTTGAAATATCCGTCGACATACAGATCCATCACATTCGGTGAGGCGGCATAAACGTTGACGCCAAAAAATGGCAAATTCTTCATATCAGTCGCCGGTCCGCGGTGAATGGCAAGCCGTGTCCATGTGAGATGGGCGGTGTTAAGCACGTTGGGAGTGATCGAATAAGTGTCGCCTAGCACGAACGACTGGGCACGGTCACGAAGTCCGCGCAGCTGTGCAAGCAGGAGATCGTTATCAAATGGGGCTGGACTTTTGTAATCCGTGTAAAAATACCGCCCAAAGAGATTGTGCTTAGCACTCTGGTTCCAATCCATTCGACCGAGGTATTGGTCTTCGCGCTGCGGGTTCGGAAGCGCGTACGTCACTTTTCCGCAGGGATCACTTGCGACTGGAATGTATTTGAGCATGTTTAAAGCCACCTGATTGAACATCGAGGGGCTGACAAAATCGTTTTCGAAGGGCTGTCCTATCGCGGGGTCGACGATCGTGCGTGCCACACCACTGGACTGGCACGTGGCGGATTCCAATTGGCTGAAGTCTCCATTCAGCGCCGCCTGCGTAAGCACGTGGGAAATGGTGGAGCGCGGGGCGGTCCGGATGCGGGTCCCCTGGTACCCGAAAAAGCCGAACAACTTCTCCTTGAGAATTGGGCCACCAATCGTGCCGCCAAACTGGTTCCTTTTTAGGGTGTCCTGACTGGGCGCAAAGAAATCCCGGGCATTGACGGCCCCATTGCGCACGAATTCAAACGCATCCCCGTGAAAGGCATTGGTGCCGGATTTGGTCACCACGTTGACCACGGCCCCGCCATGAACCCCATATCGCGCCGAAAGGCTGCTGGTCTGAACGCTGAATTCCTGAATGGCATCCGGGAAGGGGAAAGGGAGATTAATGTCGGAAAAGGCGTCCATATGTGCGCCGCCATCCAGCAGATAATTCGTTCCATTGGACTGTCCCCCCGCAACCGAAATTGCCTGCGCGCTAAAATAGTTTTTGCTGCCTTGCAAGTCACTCAAGCCGTTAGCCGGGGGAGTGTTCGTTGCTGCGCCCGACAACATAATCAGATCAGTGGCTTGGCGGCCGTTCAAGGGCAGGTCAAGAATGCGCGTTTGATCCATAACTTGTGAGATGGAAGTTGTCTGGGTCTGCACCATGTTGGCATTTGCGACTACCTCGATCTCCTGTTTGACCTCTCCAACCTTAAGCGTGATGTTGATGGTGACGTTGTTGCTGACCTCCAGACGGATTCCGGTCTGGATGTGGGTATTGAAACCGCTGAGTTGTACCTCGAGCTTGTAAGGCCCAACGGGCAGATCGGGGAGCAAATAGGTTCCGTCCGGGGCGCTAAACGTCGTCCGGATCAGTCCCGTGTCAGTCTGCGTGGCTGTAATCTTTGCACTCGGCACTGCCGCCCCACTCGAGTCGGTGACGAGACCGGAAATCTGGGCGTTTGCCACCGCCTGAGCGTAACCTGGGGGGGAACTCACCAAAAGCCCTAAGAGCACTATCACGCCGGATAGAGCAATTAATCCAAATTTTCTTTTCATATTCTCCTCGTTATTGGGACGTTGATGTACACGCATGTACGTCTAGTGACCTGCCCGAGACCCAACGGAAGACGCGTAGACAACTTCGATCGTCAGGATTGGCTCGCTAAAAACTCTTGGGGGCGCTTTGCCTCATCATTTAAGGCTGGCTGATGCTTCGCCGCCCCACGAGACGACACGGGCCATTCGATGGCGTAGTTGAAGCATCCCTCGGGATTAAGAACCGAGGTGTGGAGAAACATGAAGGTAGCGTTGAGGGACTCATGAGACCACAGCCCCAACCCCCTTTTCTGTACGGAGGTCTGCGGCTTGTGGGTCATCACATTCACAGCGTTACGAATAAAGACGAATTGCGAATCATGAGTACCTTTACTGGGACTAAGGGCGCCCCTCAGAGGGAGCCTGATAACGGCCACCTCGAAATTCCCGCCAAGAAAGGATCGAAGGACTTTTTTATCAATATCTTGGATCGACGCATCCACGAGTCTTATCCAGGCCAATTAGTGATCTGGCCGCGACTCCACCGTCATGCGGCGGCAAGCTAGCATAGTGAATCTAGCATGTCAAGTGATTTATCATAACGTTATGAATCTTTCTCAAAAGGGGACGAGCAGCAGACTGCAACTGCTTGATTAAGCGAAAGTAAGGGGTCTGGATGAGCCTTTCCGAATTCTGCTTCTTCTGTATCCCTTAGGAGCATCGCACTGATCTCTAGTTGGTTCCGGAGACAAAGGTTGAATATGGCCCAACGGTTTTGCTCAACTGAGGAAGCTGATCCCAGCCTACTCCTTCCAGGCTTACGTCGAACGGTCCACAGGCCGGCGGCGCGACCAATCCATTCTCCTGACCGGAGCCCGAACCGCACAACACGACCGCGCCCCATCGCGGCGCATCCCCAATTTCGACGTCGAGAAGGACTCACAACTGACCTTCCTGACCAACGACATTTCCCTTCCCGCTTTGACCATCGCCCTCTTGGTCGACGTGCTAGTGGCAATCGTCAAAAAACAACTCAGGCTCGATCTGAGTCTATCCAAAACCCCCAAATTCTCAGTGCCACAATCTTCAAAAACCTTCGATTTTAGCGGCCTTTCCCAGCTTCAGGGCCGAGCTTCCGGGCGCCGAGACCTGTATCCAATTGACCCTGTTCGATTTTTAGCGGACAGAACTAGTAACGTTGCGAACCTCCGATAACCCTTACTTAATTGGTGTTTACAATCCATAGCGAAACGTCTATGATCTCTGGTCGAGTGGCGGTCCCGGAAGCCCGAATGCCGGTGGTTACCTGAGGACAGCATCCGCTACGGTTTGTTTTTCATGTGTATACCAGGAGATTGGAGATAGTGATCAAACGTAGTGCCTTTACGATGCGAGATATTGCGCGGCTCGCGGGGGTTTCGGTATCGACCGTGTCAGCCGTCGTTAATAACAAGCCTGTGGTGAGTCCAGCGTTACGCACCAAAGTTCAACAGGCGATCGAGGCGGTCGGGTTTCGTCCCCATCAGGGAGCGCGCGGCCTGCGGATCCGCCGGACGAACCTCATTGGCATGGTCATGACGGACGCCACCAACCCGTATTTCGTCGAGGTGATGCGGGGGGTTGAGGACAAGGTCATCAAAAACTCCTACGAGCTCATGGTCTGCAATTCCAATGATCAAACTGAATCCGAGATGAGGCATCTCAATGCCCTGTATGCCCACCGGGTGGATGGGATTCTCATTGCGCCCTGCGACTCTTATGCGGCGCGCGAAATTCTGGTGGGCAGCCACGCTCCGCTTGTTTTTCTGGATATCGTGCCCATCGGCGCGAAGGTTTCATCCGTGGTTACGGATAACCTGGACGCTACATATGAAGCCATCCGTTATCTCGTCGGCTTGGGCCACCAGAAAATTGCAGTGATCTCTGGGCGGCTCGTCCATTCCACGAGTCTAGACCGCTTGGAGGGTTACCACAGGGCAATGCGGGAGTTCAACCTGCCGATCCGGGAGGAGTACCTGGCACAAGGCGACTCCCACATCGAAAGCGGGTATCAGTGCGGGATGAGGCTGTTGAAATCATCCGATTCGCCCACGGCCATACTCGCCCTGAACAATCGAATGACCTTGGGAGTCCTGCGCGCTTTGAGAGAGCTGGGAGTGCCCTGCCCGGGGCGTGTCAGCTTAATAGGGTTTGATGACTCCGATTGGGCGATAGTGTTCAATCCGAGCCTTACTACGATTGCGCAGCCCACTTACGAAATCGGTCAGCAGGCGGCGGAACTGCTGCTCGAATCCATCCGGGCGGCCGAGGGCGGGGCGGTGGTTGAGCCACGCCAGATTGTTCTGAAGTCGTCACTGCGGATCAGAGAATCCACTGGACCCGCGCCGAACTCCTGATGCCAAATACGGGGCAGGCCACGTCCCGGAAGAGGCGAACTTTCTCCCGGGGTGATTCAGCGGCTGAAATTGTGGACGGTCCCCAGCTTCGGATTTATTGAACGGATGTAGCTATTGAAGACGTTGAGTTGAGGCATGACCTGGAGTAGCTGTTTCACACTCTCATGAACATCCAGGTTGGCACTGATCCCGGCGTATTTCATCCAGCAGTTGTGATTTCGATCACGTTGGCTTGTAAACAGTCTGCGACCCGTCCCAAGAAGGATCTGGTGCATGGGCGGCACGTTATCATCTCCACAACCCAAGGACCCCTTCACGCGATGAACCGCGAGCCCAACAACGTCACTGCCGTTGTTACCCGCGGAATCACAGACATCCGTGCCGCACACATAAAACTCAACCATTGTTTATGGGCCAGCAAGCACTTCACCTGCGCGAGTACTCCTGGCGCTCAATATCGAATCATTTCTATGAGTTCGCGGCACCATGCCGCCCCTCGCCGAAGCCACCTATTACGGAGGGATCATGCTGCTGCCTGCCTCCCGGGTCTAACGATTGAAATCGGCATGCACGGGATTCCGGCAAATCACAGGACGATCAGATCTGTCCAGGCTAAGGCTCCTTTGACATGCGCTGGCTTGTAAGACGAACGATTCTGATTACTGCACTTCGGCAAACTGCGGCCCTTGGCATTGCTTGCGCCCCTGCGCACAACCCTCTCCGGCTGGCGCCTCAGAAAGCGATGAAGGATCCCTCCTCGTCCACTTTTGTACTCCGGAACCAGGGACACAGGACTGTGGTCGTAACCCTGCGATCGCAGAAGATAAGGCTGCCCGCCTCTTCGATCCCAATTCGTTCAATGCATCAAGCGGCGGGAGACGTCCGGTGCGAGCTCCGAATGCGAGGGAACACATGACGATCGCTAACATGCTGCCTCGAGAAAGGGTCTTCGCAGCACTGGACTTCAGAAAGCCGGATGCCGTTCCGGTGGAGTATCACGCTTCGCCAGCCGGATCCTACGAGCATGGCGAGCCGTTGCACCAACTCTGGGAGCGGTATCCACATGATTTCGGAGACACCAACTCAATCCCACTTGCCAGGCCCGAGCCGCAATGGATCGACGCTCAAGGGAATTACAGGGAGTTCCGCCGCGACGAGTGGGGAGTGATTTGGGAACACCTCATCTTCGGCCTAGCCGGTCATCCGCTGAGACGCCCCCTGGACGACTGGGCGAACCTGGAGGGGTTCCAGCCTCCTCCGGTTCCTGCGACATCCGGGCCCAAGTTCGAGTGCGAACGGTTGAGGGCGGTCTGCGATCAGCAACGCTACTTCCTCAAGAGTGGGTGGATCAGCATTTTCGAGGTCATGCACGCTCTCCGGCGCTTTGAAGATGTTCTCATGGACCTCGCGACTGACAGTCCCGAGATCAATCGCCTGGCAGACCTTATCACCGACTATCAGTTGCGAACCATTCATTACCTGCTGGCGCGAGGAGTCGACGCAATCCAGTTTGGTGATGACTTCTCGACCCAATCCGGCCTGATGATGTCGCTGGCGACCTGGAGAAGGTTTTTCAACCCGCGCTATGAGCTTCTGATGAAACCGATCCACCAAGCCGGCAAGAAGGTCTTCTTTCACACCTGCGGCTGCGGTCTCAAGCTTTTAGAAGACCTCGCCGGCCTTCGCGTGCACGCCATATGGCCCCAGTTGAATGCCTACGGTGAGGGTGAACTGGCGCGCTTCTGTCGCCAGGCGGGAATAGCCATCGCGCTCCACCCTGACCGCGGAGACTTGATGATTAGGAGCAGGCCGGCGGACGTGCGTTCAGCGGTTCTTAAATTGGCGGAAGAGTTTTCGGTGTCCGATGGGGGCGCGTGGTTTTATATCGAAATCGATAGTGGTTTTCCGTTCGAGAACAGCGAGGCGCTGATTGAGACAATCGGCCGGCTGCGAGGTTTTTGAGGTTCGTTACCCCCTAACCCGTTCCTGGGCTGGGTCGCCAGGGACAGGTGGCGGAGACAACGCGAAAGATGCCCGCGCCACCTGGAAAAAGTTGATGACGGCAGGATGATTCGTAATCCTTGAGCTCGGCACAAGGTATCGGGTGGGAATTCATCTATATTGTTTCTATGTCTCGTGTCGGTCTGCCGTTTACGACTTATATTTTGTCATATAGTAGAGTACTGATTACTCTTTATAAG
>PMYF01000822.1:0-3489 GCA_003171295.1 Acidobacteriota bacterium
TCAGAGAACCCCTCAGGGTGCGCGCCGGCGGGGATCCAATCGCCCCTGAGGCTACCTCACAAATGGATAATGATGATTAATGCACAGCGCAAGTATTTAATTATATGCTCTAGAAATCGCGCTTTTACGAGTGTGGGGACAGCCTACTCAGGCCCGCTTTCCAAGCTTCGCCCCCACTTCAGCAACGTCGACATGCCTCTCCAACTCACGTGGGGTGAAGCCGTGGCCGGCCCGAAGCGGGGATTATTCGAATTCGCTGAGGTCGATTCCTTCCAACTCCAGATCGTACCTCTGGTCGGAAGCCAGCAGCTCGTCCCAGGTAATTTCCCTTCCGCCGTACGCTGCCTGACGCCCCAGGATAGTGCTGAGCGTCGATTCCGCCCCTTGCGCAGCCTGGTTGTGGAATTTCCCGCTGGTGATGCTCTGGATGAACGCTTTTTCTTTCTCCGGGTCGGCGTCTTCGAGCGCGTCATGAAAAATGCCAGCGGCTCTCTCCGCTGGGGCATCGTTTTCGACCGCATAGATGTTCGCATGTCCGGGTCGCGGTGAAGCCGGGCCGACGCTGCCTTCCCATTCCCAGGGCTCGTCGCCGTAAATCCCCACTACACCCTCGTAATGCAACTCGGCCACGCCCTTCGCTCCGAATAGACGAATGGACACGTCGCTCAGCGCTTTGCCGGCCTGAAAGGAATTAAGATTCAGGTGCACGTCACTGGGATAGGTGTAGGTGACGTCGAAGTGGTCCCAGCAATCACCGGGATCTTCCTTTACTCTCCGCCCCCCGGTGCCCGTGGCTTTAAGAGGATGTGTGCCCAGCATCCAGTTGCACAAATCAACCAGATGAATACTCTGGTCCACGATGATGTCGCCGGAAATGACGCGATCCCAGAAGAAGTTGCGAATACGTAGTTCCAGAGGTGAGGCGTTGGGACGCGGCGGGTAGAAGACGCCCGTGGAGTGATAATAGGCCGCGCCACAGGCGAGCTTGCCCAACGCCCCCGCGTGAAGCCGGCGCACCAGTTCCGCATAAGGAGGCGCGTGCCGCACCTGGAAGCCGATGTCGAGGCTGAAGCGGTTCTGTACCTTTTCCCCGATGTGCACGACACGTTTGCAGCCGGCCACGTCCACCGCCACGGGTTTCTCGCAGTAAACGTGCTTTCCGGCATTGACAACAGTTTCGAGATGCTGGGGGTGAAAGATGTCGGGAGTGGAAATCTGCACCATGTCAATCTCCGCCGAGTTCGCCAGCTCCTGGTAAGCCTTCGGCCCCCGGAACATTAGCTTGGGGTCAATCCCGGCATAGCCTTTCTTTGCAGCAACACGGTCGAAGTGCAGCTTGCCTCTGCCCAACTGATCCTGAAACAGGTCGGCCAGCGCCACAACGCGCGCGCTGGTGTTGTCCGCAAAGGATGTGGCCACGTACGTTCCCCGATTCCCGCAACCGAGCAATCCCACTCGAATCGCCGAATTGGCCGCCGTGCCACGCACGAGTTGCGGCTTGATTATCATTAACCCCGCAGCGCCTGCAGCGCCAAGGAACTGTCGCCTGCCAATTACACCATCGGGTCTCGTCATGGTTCTCCCTTCTGGATCTTAGGGGAAGTGCGCCTTCACAACCTATTTTCCTCGCCGGGCTGGAAGCTTGTTTCGCGCCGCGAGTGGCCTAGATTCTTCGTGTCCACCAAGAGGTTGATGAAAAACCCGTCGAAGTGTCATCCTGAGGAGCCGCAGGCGACGAAGGATCTCTGTATTTGCTTGATTCCACGAATACGCGGATTCTTGGCACAGTTTATCCTCAGCGGGCAGAGCGAGATTCTTCGCTTCGCTCAGAATGACACGGCCCAGAGGTTATTCATCAACCTCCTAGCCTCTCGCTCCCAGCTCGTCACTTTCCCAGAGAAGCCCGCGCCGTGCGCACGGCTTCCAGGTACTTGCGAGCGTTGGCGGAAATCACGTCCAGCTTGCCTTCGCGCAAAGCCTTGGCGTCAACGAGTTCACCGCCCACTGCGACGGCGGCCGCTCCCGCCTTGATGAATTCGGGGATCGTCTCGAGATTGACTCCGCCCGTGGGCACGAATTCAATTTGCGGAAAGGGGCCTTTGAGTGCCTTGATGTATTTGGGGCCGCCGACGGGCCCACACGGGAAGATCTTCACCAGGTCCGCACCCGCCTGCCAGGCAGTGAGAATTTCCGTGGGCGTCAAGGCTCCNNGGCATGCAGGGCTTGCTGTATCGACGAGCCACCTCAATGATGTGCAGGTTGAGTGCCGGGGTGACGATGAATTCCGCTCCTGCCAGCAGCGCGATGCGGCAGGTCTCCGGGTCGAGGATCGTGCCTGCGCCCAGCAGGACCTTGTCACCGAATTTATCCGCCACCTTCTCCAGCACGCGGATGGCGTTTGGAACCGTCATAGTAATTTCGGCGATGCCGATATTCCCCTCGATAATGGCCTCCACCGCGCGCAGAGCATCTTCCGGCGAAGGTGCGCGCACGATTGGCACCAAGCCCACTTCCCGAATCAGTGTGAGGGATTTCTCTTTTGACCAAGCCATACCTGTCTCCCTTCCCATTAGTATGAATGCAGAACTTCACATTGCCTGCCCAGCCGGCCGCTCTCAGCGCGCGACGCGGAGGCTTGCGCCCTTGAGCAGGCTCTCAACTTCCGCGAGCGTCGCCCAGTTGAAGTCGCTCGGCATCGAATGCTTCAGCGCACTAAAAGCGTTGCCATAGCGGACGGCCGCTTCGTAAGAACCTTTCGTTAATCGCCCATAGATGAAGCCGGCGCTGAAGGAATCGCCACCGCCGAGGCGATCCACAATTTCAAGTTCGTACTTCACGTCGTCATAGAATTTACCGTCCGCGTAGGCGACGGCAGTCCAGGTGTTCCGCCATACCAGCGGGTTCTCGCGGAGAGTGATCGCCACGGCTTTGAACTGGAATTTCTCCTGCAGCAGCCGCGCAACCTCTTTGTACGACCCGGCGGAGACTTGCGTGAACCCTTGCTCGTCCGTTTTCCCCTCCGCCTTGATCTTAAAGACCACGTTCGTGTCTTCTTCCGTGGTGATGAGGACGTCCACGTATTTCATCAGGGGTTCCTGCACGGACTGCGCTTTCTCCGGCGACCACAATTTGGCGCGATAATTCAGGTCGTAGCTGACCATGAGCCCCGCCTGCTTTGCGGCCCGCAAGGCTTCCAGCGTGACGGCCGCCGCGGAATCGCTGAGCGCCGGGGTGATGCCGCTGGTNNTGAAACCAGCGCGCGCCTTCCATGACTTTCTGCCAATTCACCTCGCCCGGTTGGATGGCGCTGACGGCGGAATTCCGCCGGTCGTAGAGGACGGAACTGGCGCGGGGCGCAGCGCCGAACTCCAGGAAGTAGAGACCCATACGGGACTCGGCGTCAGGTGCCCATACCAGATGCGCCGTGTCCACGCCGGTCTGGCGGGCGCGATTTTCCGCCAGGCGTCCCAGGGAATTCTTCGGCAGCCG
>PMYF01000822.1:3580-5646 GCA_003171295.1 Acidobacteriota bacterium
CGGGTCGAACCCCACGAGTAATCGGACACTATAGGATGTTCCGGGGAGAATTGCAGCCCTTTTCATGGTGTGAGGCGCACCCTGCCTCAAGTACGCCGCGTTTTTTGCCCTGCATGAAGGAATCACTCCGCGCCGCATGCCGCCGTTGGGTGCGCGACAAATTTGGCGTTCTTGACTTTGCACTTTGCTACAGCATACATTGAGAGATTATTTCTCTGGCGTGGGCCCGCATCTAGTCTAGGGAGTATGAACCAGCATGACGGATGAGATGGCAAGGACGATCCTTGACACCATCGTCTCTTCGCGGCGGCGCGCGCTGGAGGAAACGTGCTTGAGCATTCCCTTGGAGCGCGTGCAGCAAGCGGCGGAGGCACGCGAGGAGCGCCGGGATTTCGCCGCGGCCATTAGCTCCGGTACCGGCTCTGCCACACAGCCCGGGTTCCGCGTGATTGCGGAGCTTAAGCGAGCGTCGCCCTCGCGGGGGCTGCTGCGGCAGCAATNNTTCCTCGGATCCCTCCAGGATCTGACGGAGGCCCGCCAAGCCGTGAAGCTGCCGGTGCTGCGCAAAGATTTTATCCTGGAAAGTTACCAGGTCTATGAGTCCGTGGCGGCGGGCGCCGACGCCCTGCTACTGATTGTGGCTGCATTACCGGAACGCGACCTGCGGAGCATGCTCGAGCTGTGCGCGCAGTTGCGAATCGCCGCCCTCGTTGAAGTCCACGTGGAACAAGAGCTGGACCAGGCACTCGCCGCCGGTGCTCGCATAATCGGAGTGAACAACCGCGATCTGAAAACTCTGGAAGTTAATCTGGAGACCTCGTTCCAGTTGCGAAAGAAAATACCGCCCGGCTGCATTTCGGTCAGCGAGAGCGGCCTCAAGACGGCTGCGGATCTGCGGCGCCTTGCGGAAGCAGGCTTCGATGCAGCCCTCATAGGCGAGCGCCTGATGACGCAGGCGGACCCAGGCCAGGCGCTGGGGGATCTGCTGGCAGGATTGCAATCGTCGGCCGTTCCTGAGTCTCGGGTAAATTGATGGTCGCCCTGGTGGTTGGCCCTGCTGCCTGCGATGACGGGAAGAGATGCCGACACGCGTAAAGGTTTGCGGGATCACCCGGCTGGAAGACGCGCACCGGGCTGTAGAACTAGGAGCCGCAGCCTTGGGCTTCAATTTCTACCCGCCCTCGGCGCGGTATATTCCACCGGCTTTGGCGCGGAAGATCATCCTGACGCTGCCGCCCCTGGTCACGCCCATCGGCGTCTTCGCCAATGAGACGGAGGAGGAGCACGTGGCGGGCGTGGCGGCGGAGGCCGGAGTCGCGGCGGTGCAGTTGCACGGCCAGGAATTTCCGCCACTGGATCGAGCCTTGGCCAGGTTCACAGTGATTCGAGCCGTGGCCGTTAGCGCCGGATTCCGAGCTGAAATCCTACGCGAGTTACGAGCCGCCGCGTTCCTGCTGGACGCCTTTGACCCAAGGCTGCCCGGCGGGACGGGCAAGCCGTTCAACTGGACCCTGGCTCGCGATGCAAACCGGTTTGGAACCATCATCCTGGCCGGAGGGTTGACACCTGAGAACGTGGCAGAGGCGATACGGGAAGTTCGTCCTTTTGCCGTGGACGTGGCCAGTGGCGTCGAATCCGCGCCCGGCGTCAAGCACGCGGACAAACTGCGGGATTTTTTCCGAGAGGTTGAACGTGCCGATCGAGCAATCGACCATACGATGTGAACCTGAAACCAAGCCGGACGCACGCGGGTGGTTCGGCGAATTTGGCGGGCGCTTCGTGCCGGAGACACTGATGCACCCCGTCGAAGAGCTCGAAGCTGCTTACCAGGCGGCCCGCCGCGATCCGGCATTTCAGGCGGAGCTCGCGCATCTCCTGAAAGACTTTGCGGGCCGGCCGACGCCACTCTTCCACGCCCAGCGGCTCTCGGAACGCCTGGGCGGCGCGCAGATCTATCTGAAGCGCGAAGACCTGCTCCACACCGGCGCACACAAAATCAACAACTGCCTGGGACAAGGATTGCTCGCGAAGAGGATGGGCAAGACTCGCCTCGTGGCGGAGACCGG
>PMYF01000064.1 GCA_003171295.1 Acidobacteriota bacterium
CTGCTATACTGCACACCAGAACGACTATAAAGTAAATACCGGCGAAATGGGAAGGCCGTTGCGAACATTGTGGAGAACTTGAGATCATTGCAAATGGATCGTGAACAAGATGAGATATTCCCATGAAACTTTCTGCTCCGATTTGAGCACCCGCCCAGATTATTATCGCGGGCGCTCTGATAGGAGCAGAAGGAGACACTACATCGGTATGATCCACATCATGCCTGACGGGACCACCATGACCCACGAGGAATGGCTGGCCCACGTCCGGGGGAATTGACCATTCCTCTGACCTGCGATCACAGCAATGTGGCACGCGGAGCGACGTAACGGCTTGACAACAGAAGCGTTACAACAGACCCGACTGGAGTAAAGGGAAGGATTCTAGACCTTCTAAAAAATGTAGATGTATCGAGAGAGCGTAACCCAAGCACACGTTCTCTCGATACAGCTGTCGCGAAGTAGACGCTTCGCCTGATGAGTCCGGCATTCGACGCCGAGGACGAAACAGCACAGCTCTTTATAATGAAAAAGTATCTGCACTATCCTGCGCTTATGTGGCCATGAGCGCGGAACAGTGCAGATACTTCGCAGGTATCCGAGCACTTCGGCGATCGAAGATCGTCGGACCATAATTCCTCGGACCTCTAGCCACAATGGCAGAGGAATACAGAGGTGTGTAAGAGATGCATTGGCCGTCGAGCCTTGCATTTCCGAAAGTTATGGAGGTACGAAAAAAGCGACGAGATCGCCTTGGGAGCTTCCACTTCCAACGTACCAGGGAAATCCGGATTCACCGGTATAACCTTTAGGCAAGGTCCGCATGTCCTTCCAGGGGCGATGACGAGACTAGCCTATTCCATGGCATGAGTGCTGGATACACTCGGGCAATGCGGAAGCATGTTGCTCACTGCGAGTCACGGTCGGCTGATCTACTCCGGGAAAGATCAGATGGGGGATCTACGGATCCTCCACTTTATCAGGCTCATAACACATCGGTTGTGGGCTAGTAGAGTGAGCTCTTTACAATCAATCAACAAACGCCCCCGCGAATAGTGGCGGCTCCTCAACCCCGAAACGACTGAACGATTTATGAAAAACACCACGACTGCTCCGACCACCACCGTTTCCACCCTCCACATCTGCGCTGTCTGCAAACAGACGGGCAGTGTCGGCGCCAAATGGAACTTCTTCATCGGAGATTCCCAGACGCCGCAGAAGGTCCACAAGCCTTGCGGGGAGATGCTCCAGAAGAGCGCTCCGGAAGGTGTGCGAACCGCGCTCATCCCTTCTCCCGGGCTCCGCGATGAGTGGCGGAAGGAGCGACTGGCCCGACAGGCCAAGAACCTCTGGGATACGGCGTTTGCTGACGCCAAGCCGATCAAGGCCGCACCGGCGAAGGAATCGAAACCTGTTTTGAAGACGGTAACGATCCCTCCACCGATGACGGTCCTGCCGGCCCCCGCTATCGCCGCGTAAGTGGTGAGAGAGGGAAGACTATGGATGTCTCTAACTCCCGTAATTCTCTGGGGAGGCTCCAGGGCGCCTGACAAGCGGAAACTGTTGGGATGATGCAAATCGTCTCGCTGCTCTCCCGATGTGTATCGGGATTGATGAGTCCGAAAGGACGAAAGCAGAACAATTTCAGTTCTTTACAAACAACATATGAAATCGAAAATCGAAGGCGGTTCCGGCGGGAAGCGCGGCCATTCAAACATGGCTCATTGGTCTACGACTGAACAAATCAAGTCGGAAACCAAGAGACTCCGTCGAAGCGACGGAAAGGCAGTCATTTGCCGGCAAGTCGCCGAACTTGAAGACGAAACAAAGGATTATCCGTGAGGCATTCAAGCTCGCAATTACAGGCGATGAGATCGGTGCGCAAGCACACGGTCTTCGTCGGAAAACCCCACGGCACGCCGAAAGGTAGCCGCGGATACAACCGCAACAAAGAGAAACAGAGTTGGAAGAAAGAGATATGAAGATACTAAACGGTTTCAGCTTCAATATGGTCACAACTTTCCCGGTTGTGGTCAGAGCGGAAGAGATTTCGCTTGCAAAGGCTCGGGAGATTGCTACTGGTGGCCTTGAGTCCACGGTCGGACATGCGGACACGGCGGCTGTTTATGGACAACAGCTTGGTGTAGTGGTGCCGGCGGTCAGGTCTACTATCGCTCTTCAAAAGGGCGAGGTCGCACTGATCGGCAGCTACAGGGGTCCGAGGATGCCTGAAGGTGCCAGGGAACTCCCGGCCGGGGCTACTATCCAGTGGCTTCTGGTGACAGTCAGTTAGCTACTGATCACAACGCCTCTAGTAGAGGTGTGCGCAGTCAGCATCACCGCGGTGATGAATATAGGGATAACAGAGATCGACACCCTATTGCGTCTGAAGCTTAATCGGCTTGTCATCCGATTCTATGATCGAGTTCGGCCTAGGATTCTAGGATGCATCGTGGATGCAACAAAATCCATCCTTTCATTTTGTCGGGGTTGAGACATAAACACCCAAATGATCCGCTAGTGAATGCGGGGCAATGCCGGCAATACTACTTGAAGTCGGGGGCCAAATGCTCGAAAGAGTAGAGGTTACCATATGAACCAAATAGACATATGGCGAAGGTATCTCGCGAAAATAATACACGCGTTCTTTGCTCAAGGGCAATCCGTCCTTGAGCACTCAATTGAGCCGCATGAGTGAAAGATTCTCATGGGTTCATAGAGTTCTTGATCAACTAAAGGGAGACTTATATGCTGACTATTCCTGTAAGCGGAGCGGAGATTCAAGATGTCGACGGGGCGAAATACCTCGTAGCCAGACTGGATGAGACTCGAACCTGTGCAGATTACCTCGCTGAATTGAAAAGGGGACAGCCTGTGGTTGTTCCTTGGTCAAAGCGAGGCCAGCTCACAACTCGTCTCAAGGCAGGAAACATTCCAACCCGGCAGAAGACTATGTTTGCCGGACAGTGGATAGCATTCATGCCCTGTGAAGCGAGGGAATTCAAGTC
>PMYF01000194.1 GCA_003171295.1 Acidobacteriota bacterium
CTTCTCCTATCCGCCGAATGCGGTTCCGAGTGACGTGTACGAGGATTTTCGAACGATCGGATTTCATGTTTTTCGGCGCAGACTTGAGAATTCCAATATCTCCGGAATAACGATCCATCATCCGACGGCAGGAATCTGCATCTTGGTGAACTATGACGAAGATATCTACCGTCAGAGATTTACCGCGGCGCATGAGGCAGCGCACGGTATCCTCGACGCTGCCGATGTAATCGTGTCCTTCACGCGGGCATACAAGAAAGAAGATCTTGTCGAGACGCGTGCCAACCACTTTGCGGCACGCTACCTGCTTCCTCCAAGCATTGTGAAGTCCATTCCCGTCACCTCGTGGAACACTGAAGCTGTACTCGAGTGGGCGAGCCACTTCAAAGTAAGCACCCGAGCTTTGACGATCGCTCTCCTGGATGCGGGGATCATAGACGAGCAAACAGGATCGAACCTGTCCAAGGTGCGCGTGCCGGCTGCGCAGAAGGTCGATCCCGAACTCGCCAATCTCAGCGAAACGGCCGCGGCCAGGAAGCGCCAGCTCTTCCAGCGCGGCCTGTCGGGATCGTACGTGACACTGTGCTTCAAAGCGTTTGACTGCGGCTTGGTCTCCGGAGGGCGTGTTGCAGAGATGCTCCTGGTCGATCAACTGCAATTGGGGGACCTGGCTTCGCTCTACAGCATCAACTTGCAGGCAAGATGAACGACATTTCACAGTTCGCGAAGTTGAACGTGGCGGACACGTGCTCGCTGTGGAATCTGTTTGCTTCCCGACTACTCTATTCGACGGCCCGGTCGGCGGGTGTTCAACTTTGCTGCACGGAGTTCGTGATTTACGAGTGTCTCTACAAGGCGAGCCCTGTCCTTCCTGAGCGAATCGAACTTCAAAGCCGTCTGAAGAGGGCTCTTGCCGATCAGCACGTGACACCTTACAAGATTGACGTCGAAGACCTTCAGGACCTAGAGGTTCTCCGCAATCGGAAAAAATTGAGCCTGGGCGAGTTGTCCGTGATGGTCTTTGCGCGCAAGACCGCGCAAGCCGTGTTCACGGATGACCGGGGCGCGCAGAAGCTCTCGCGAACGATTATGGCAGAGGCCGCAGTTCAGAGCACGCCACATCTTTACGGGTGGTTGTACTTTACTTCTCTTCTCGGAGATGGAGATATTGAGCAAATCCGTTCGGATCTTCGGGGATTTAACCGGAGCCTCGAGCCCCATCTTGGGCAATATCATACGGAAGCACAGCGCTGTAAGGCGATTGCCAATCGGGCCAATTCAGAGGCTCAGGGATGACGACCGATTTCAGATTCGTTGCCTACCGCGACTTCAAGCGCACCCTTGGCAAGATTAACGCCGTTGTCGAATGCGCCGAGCTGGCGACGCGCAAATTCGTCGATGAGGCGGAACACGCTGCGGATCCCGACAAGTTCGTGCAGGAGGTTTCTGCCGTATTCAAGGTGCGGGTGGACAATTTGGACATCCCTCTCGTGAAGCAACAAATTGCACAATTTCACATTGCCTCGGTTCACCAGGAATTTGAGTCCTTCTTGAAGGACCTTGCACGTGAGATCCGAGGCGAACTGATTCAACGTCCCAAGGGCATGAGCTTGCTCCAAGCCACACTCGCCGAACTGTTCGGAAGCTACGACAAATCAGTCAAGGCTTTGGGTCCGTTCGAGATCGAAGTGGCGGATTACTATCGACAGGTGCGCAATGGCTTCGCACACACGGGAGCCGAAGGAGTCGTAAGAAGGAATGTGGATGCCCTGCGGAAGCTTGTTGAACAACAGGGGGATCCCTTTTCAAGACTGGCTGCGCCCAATCTTTATCCCGGCATCGAGTTTGACGATTTCATTCTTTTCACCCGAGTTGTAAAGCAACTGGCTCTGAAGTTTTGCCAGGCAGCTCGACCGACCGACGAAGCGATCGTGGATATGGTGTTGAGGCTTGATGAGGCCGGCAAGCACAATGTGAACCTCAAGAAGCTCGCCGGCCGAAATTCCCTGCCGATTCGAAGGCGTCGGGCACTTGCGGGTTTGCTGCGCACACTGTACAGTCTCGAAGAAGATGAATCGACCCCGATCGTAGAGCTGTTCCTGAGCGGGCCGCTAGCTTAACGGTTAGAGCGCCCCCCTCCATCAGTGCATTTTGAGATGCTCTGATGAAGGGGGTAGTCGAGGTTCGAATCCTCGGCGGCCCACCATCACCTGCAACTGCCCGAAGCACGAAACACTTGGCCTTTCGGCAGGAAAACGGCTCCCTCCGATTCAAGCCGGCTTTGCATGCTATTCTGCGGATTCTGTCACTTTCAATGTCCCCATAGAGTCGATCGATTACCTCAGCATCCAGCGTTTCCTTGAAGCCGGAGTCCGGGAAAGATCTGTCCTGGACTTTAAGGTTGATTTCCCGTGCACTTCGAAAAGACCCGTGCAGCTTTTGCCAATGACCGTCTATATGTATTACCGCAAACTAAGGATTAGTGAAAGAGGAAGCACCTCCACCGCCACTTGGAACCACCGATGCGTGGCGATGAACTAGCAGAAGCGGTAGGGCAGCCATGCTAGGTATTCTGAAACTGTCGCGCAATCCAGACTCATCTTCTCACGGCCTTGCCGCCGTTGCTTCGGTCTTTGCACCGCTGGTATCGCTATAGGCGTAGAGATCTTCATAGGGCCAGAACACCCCATGAGGCGACGTGAAAACCAGGCGGAGTCCCATCTGCTGCAAGTTGTCGCCGGAAAGTTGCCAGTGGGAAAGGACCACAGGAACCGCGCCAGATGACCGCTTGACGGCCTGAATCTCTTCCACGCTCACCAGCCGGGTTTCATCCCTCCCCTTGCGGAACACTACAAATTGCCCTTGGCAATCGCAGGATGGAAAATAAGCGGACATCACTCCAGTACGGGCAAGCACAACGGACGCAGCGTAATCCGGCTCAACAACGAGCGGTCTTTGGGCCAGCCCCGCGTGCTCCAGCCAAGCAGCCGTTGCCTCGGCACTCGAAAACGGCTGATCCCACTCCAACACCGAGCATTCGAGCGACATGACCATCTGCATCGCCAACAGGAGCACGAGCACAGGCTGTGCATAGCGAAACGGCAGCCAAGGCCGCCCCCCTTCAGCCTGCGAGTTCAGCATCAATGCGACCAGGAGGATCACGAACAACGTGCTTACGTGATGTGGGCTCGGAGTATGCACCGTTGCCAACATCGCGGCCATCCATAGCAGCGAGGTCGACGCAAAGAACCATCGGCCACGGCGCGTCCCCAACGAAGCCACAACCAGAAGCCATAGACCCACGGACAAAGCCGCCGCCACAGCCGATGGATGCAACTCGGGAATGAGCTTCTCCCGGAGCGAACCGCGTAGCATCTCCGGAATGAAGGGCACAAAATAGCTCCACAGCCGGCCCGTGCCGATCATTAGGTAGTCAAGCCAGGACGCACCCGCAATGTCATAGTCGGGAGTTGCGCCGTCCGGTGCCGGCCGGAGCGTGAGGTAGCAGACGGCCAAGGCCGCGCCAAGGGTCGCGGCGGAGAGCCAGAATCGCCGCTCTCTCAGGCGTCCGACTGCAACACGCTCGCCGGCGACCGGGTCCAGCCAGTAGAGCCAGACGAAAATGCCCGCAGCGGCCGGGATGGCGAGGAAATGCGTGTTGATTGCCAAGGCCAGCAGCACCATCGCCAGCCAGTGCCGCGGCCGGTCTGCCAGAAGACACCGAGCTGCGCCCACCAACAGCACGGCAGCCAGCATGTAGCTCCGCGCCGGGACTCCCATGTGAAAGAAGACGAACACGCCGAATATCGACAAGACCCGGGTCGCAACCGGCAGCCTGCGCTCTCGGAGCACCAGCCAGGCCATCGTAACCGACAGCGCATAGTTGAGAACATGCATCAAGGCCAAGGGCGCGGAGAGATGCGCCGGCAGGTAGAGCAGCAAGTACCACAGTGCCGGGTGGCCCTCGTAGCGCAAATGTTGGGCCAGCTCCAGAAGATTCCGGCTGTCACGCGCGATCAGCCAAGCCTGCGCCTCGTCGCCGAACATCTCGTGACGAACTGTCACCAAGGCCAGCAGGCCCGCGAAAAGCGCGAGGGCCCCATTGACAATGGCTTTCTCCCCCGGCAAATCCTTGGGCGCCACCGGGCGCCTACCGTACTCACGCTGCATGCCCATCCCCTTGCTGTATCTGCGGAGAGCCGGTTGACGTTGCGCACCGCTGGCGCGGCAGCGATCACGCCACCTGCCCCTTCTCTTCGTGATAGTCCGACTCCGTATTGATGGCCCAAATATTCGCCTTGGAGGTGACACCGGCAACGATGTTCTCCACTGCCGTCATTGCAGTCAGCATGGAATGGTCCTGGTTGTTGTATTTGTGCATTCCATTACGGCCCACGAGAAAGAGGTTTTCGATACAGTCCACCCAGTCACGGATGACATTGAAACGGGCATAGCTGCCGAAGTACGCCGGATACGTCTTGGGCACATGGACCACGTGCGCATCCTCTACATCCTCGGACTTGACCATGCCGATCTTGGCCACTTCCCGGACCGCGAGCTGGACCATCTCCTCATCGCTCAGCCTCCAGAGCGGGTCACTCTCGTTGCAGAAATACTCGAGACCTATCCACACCTTCGACGGATCGGCAACCAGCCATGGACTCCAATTGTTGAAGACCTGAAGGCGGCCGACATGCACATCCGGTTCCTGGATATAGATCCAATTGTCCTTGAGAGGAGTTCCGTCGTCTTCGTGAACTGTGAGCTTCTTGACGAGCAGGCCTACAGTAATGAAGTCGCGATACATCAGACCTTCGCTTACCTCCTTCACCTCGGCCGGCACTTCGGCTGAGATGGCGCGGATGAGATCGCGCACCGGCATTGTGGAGAAAACGTAGTCGCCGGCGAAGCGGACACGGTAGCCCGCGACGTCCACCCCTTCGACCGCAACAACTCTTCCCTCCTTTACCTGCAGGTGATCTACCTGAATGCCGAAATGAATCTCTCCCCCGGCTTCGCGCACGCGATCGGCCACATGCTCCCACAACTGACCCGGTCCCAGCTTCGGATAGAGGAATTCCTCGATCAGCGAGGTCTCAGTCTGTTTTTGCCCAATATCTCCGGGGCACCTGGAGACAAATGCTTTCTTAAAGACGTGCGCAACCACACCCTTCAGCGAAAGGCCCTTAATCCGCTGTGCCCCCCACTCTGCGCTGATTCGGTTGCACGGCACACCCCAGACCTTTTCCGTATACGACTTGAAGAAGGTGAGGTAGAGTTGGCGGCCGAAACGGTTGATGAGGAAGTCCTCCAGCGTCTTTTCCTCGGGGTTGGGGAACAGGGCGGCGCCCATGTAGCTGATGCCGCTGCGGATGGTCCTGGAAACTCCCATCTTCCGGAGCGTGTCGCCTGTAAGCCTGATGGGATAGTCGAAGAAACGCCGAAGAAAGTAGATGCGGCTCTTGCGTGGCCGCACCAGCATCACCAGATTCGAATGCACAGGAGACGGGTTACCATTGACAGCCGGCGTTGCGCGCTGCTGACCGCGATACTTCAACAGACCCAGGTCGCCAGAGGCTGCCTCGATCGGCATCAGGTCCACCCACCACTGCATCACGCGGTTCGACTTTGAGAAGAAGCGATGACCGCCGATGTCCATCCGGTTGCCCTTGTACCGGACGGTGCGGCTAATCCCGCCGATAGCGTTCGTTGCCTCGATTACGATAGGCCGGATTCCAGTCCGGCGCTGGAGTTCAAATGCCGCAGTCAGGCCAGCTGGCCCGGCCCCGATGATCACTGCCGTTCCCTGGTTCATTCCCCACTCCCAAATGACTTTGTCATCGCGAAATTGTTGTCCCCATAGACGTACAGGTCCTCATCCGGCCAGAACTCGCCATGAGGCGACGTGTATAGGAGCTGGATGCCCATCTGGCGGCGGCTTTCGACGGAGAGCTGCTGATGGGAGATCACTACCGGCGATGCGCCAGCCTCTTGCCGGAGATCCCGAAACTCTTCTACGGTCACCAGCCGGTGCTCATCCCGGCCACGCCGAAACACCACGAACGATCCGGTACAGTGGCAAGTCGGAAAGTACGCCGACCGGACGCCCGTGAATGCAAGGATTGCGGGAGCGGCCGAATCCGGTTCGATCACCAGGGGCCGCGATGCAAGCCCTGTGTCCTTGAGCCATTCAGCCGTAGCCTTAGCGCCCGAGAACGGATAAAGGCTCTCCTCTACCGAATACTGCACGGTAATCGGTATTTGCATGCCCAGCAGGACAAGCAACACCGGCCGGGCAAACTGGGACGGGAGCCATGGATGCTCCCCCTCACATTGCGTGTCTGCCAACAATGCAATTACATAGGCAAGAAAGAGAAAGCTGCTGTGGAACGCACCGGGGATATGCACGGTTGCCCACACCAGCGCCATCCACGCAACCGAAGCGGAAAGGAAGAACCGCCGGCTCCGCCTGGCGGTCAGCACCGAAACTGCCAGAAGCCACAAGATGATTGTCAGGGCAGCCGCCAGCAGGGACGGATGTTCCCATGGCGCAATCAGCTCCCGATGAGCTACCGACAAAATGCCAAGGGGAAAAGGCACGAAGTAACACCAAACGCGTCCAATCCCGAGCACCAGATAATCGATCAACCGCAGGCCCGCACGTTCGTAGTGTGGGGTGTATAGATCAGGCGCGGGGCGTACCGTGAAGTAGCAGAGCAGCAGCGCGGCGCCGATGATCGCAGCGGACATCCAGAATCGTCGCTCCCCCAGCCTTGCAACGGCAGAACCCCTCCCATGAACCGGCGCCAACCAGTAAAACCAGACGAAGATGCCCGCAGCGGCCGGGATGGCGAAGAAATGAGCGTTGATGGCCAGGGCGAGCAGACCCATTGCCAGCCAGTGACGCGGCCGGTCAGCCAGAAGACACCGGGCCGCGCCAACCAGCAGCACCGCAGACAGCATGTAGCTCCGCGCCAACACCCCGGTGTAAAAGAACACAGACACGCCAAAGACCGACATGACCCGCATGGCCAACGGAACTCGCCGTTCGGAGAGCACCAGCCAGGCCATTGCAACTGACAGCGCGTAGTTGATAGCCTGCATCCACACAATGCCCGCAGACAGATGCGCCGGCAGGTAGAGCAGCAGGTACCACAGAGCCGGATGGCCCTCGTAGCGCAAATGCTGGAACACTTCCAGCAGATTCTGGCTGTCCCGAGCGATCAACCACGCCTGGCCCTCGTCGACGTACATCTCGTGCCGGCTGGTCACCAAGGCAAGCAGAATGGCAAACAACCCCAGGAAAGTGCAGGTTGCGGCATTTTCGCCAGCTGCTGAAACTGGGCGCGCAGCCCGATCCCCAATCAATTTCGACTCCATGCTCGCTTCTCCCGCACAGAGTCTATCCATGCCTTTTTTCAGGCTCAAGGCCACACGAGCTTTATTTTTACCGCTTGGGGCAACTAACCTGCTCTGAAGGGCGCAGTTTGCGAGGTTCCATGGACACCAAAGACAGGCATTGCGTCGGCCGCGGCCATCAAATCGACGACTGGATCCGCGCGGGCGGGATCGTAGTAGCCTCCAGCGAACGCGCNNTTCAACCGCCGCCGCCTGGCCGAAGGACTCACCGCCTGGCCTACTCCGCGAATCTTCGAGTGGAAGACATTCATTCGCGAACAATGGGATCTGCTTCCCTCGAACGGCAGTATGGTGATTAGCATCCTCCAGGAGGAGTGGCTATGGGCGCGCATTGCCGCCGCCTCGAAGCACTCCGCCACAGTCCTTCACGGCGCCCGCCACAGGTTGGCCAACATGGCGCGCGAAGCGCATGAATTGCTCTGCTCCTACGCGCCTCACCTCCTCGATTCCGCGGCCCGCATCGGCTGGATGGGAGATGCGGAAGTTTTCAGCGAGTGGCTGGCCGAGTTTGACAGACGGTGTGCGGCCGAGGGCTGGCTCAGTACGACCAGACTGCCTCTGGAGATGCTTCCCCGGCTACGGGACGAGACGACGGAACGCCCCCATCTTCTGTTGGCGGGCTTCGACCGCCTCTTGCCAGCGCAACGCATTTTCCTGGCCGTTTGGGGACGTTGGGAACGCCTGGAAGACAAGGAGGAGACCGCAACTGTCCGCTATTTCGAGGCGCGCGATGCCGCCGCCGAACTGGCCGCGTGCGCTCTCTGGTGCCGCAACCACCTGGAGAATAACCCCGGAGCCCGGATGCTGGTTGTGTCTCAGGACGCCGCCCAGCGCCGCGGAGAAATCGAACGTGCCTTTGCCCGGCATCTGGCGGCGACACCTCCGCTGGAGTTCTCGCTGGGAGTTCCGCTTTCGCAGTTGCCTCTGGTCCGGGGAGCTCTACTCGTTCTTCGCTGGCTCACCAAGTCCATCGCTGAGAACGAACTCGACTGGCTGCTATCTTCCGAACTCACCGTAGAGAACAACGCTGAGACGGCTTCCCTGCTGCGTTCCATGCGACAGATTCGTCTTCGCAACAACCAACGCCCAGACTGGACCCTCGAAGCCTTCCTCAATGCACAACCGGGCGGCGCCCAACTCCCGGATGGATGGGCACGCCGCATGTTGACCGCCGCGCGCCTGCTCCAGCCAAGCGGGCAAAAGAAGACTGCCCTCGAATGGGCGGATCTGGTTCCACGGCTGATGAAGGAGGCAGGATGGCCCGGCGCTCACCAGATGCCTAGCGCCAACTTCCAAGCGTTGGAGCGCTGGAACCGCACGGTGGAAGCATGTGGAACACTGGGCTTTGACGAAGACCTGGTGGGATGGCCGGTGTTTCACTCAGCGCTTGCGCGGCAGATGGAGGACTCCCTCTTTGCGCCCGAATCTCAGAATGCCAACATCCTGATCTCGGGACCAGCCCAGTCTGGCGGCCTGGTCGCCGACGGCATCTGGTTTCTCGGAATGGAGGAGGACACCTGGCCATTGGCCGGTTCCACGCATCCGTTTCTGCCCTTGTTTGTTCAGCGGGAGGCCGGCATGCCCCATTCCACCACCCAGGGCGACAGCGACCTGTCCCGCATCATCACCAGACGGTTGCTCCACTCCGCAACTGAGGTTTGCTTCAGCCACGCGAAACTGCGCGGCAAAGCCGAAGCGAACCCCTCCCTCATGGCTATTGAGGTCGCTGGCGTGCCGGTGACTCTGCCACCAGACCTCGTTCCCGATCCGGCTCCAGCGCCGTCGACTGAGCCTTTCGAGGATGGCAGTCGCGTACAACTGGCCGGGATCAAAGCGCCAGGCGGCTCTGGCACTCTGACAGACCAGTCGCAGTGTGCGTTTCGTGCTTTCGCGCGCGCACGCCTGGGCGCGAGGGACTGGGGCCCTGCTGAAACCGGCCTCAGCCCTCGGCAGCGAGGCGACCTGGTTCACTCAG
>PMYF01000377.1 GCA_003171295.1 Acidobacteriota bacterium
AGGGAGTTCCTTCGTGAATTTCCATTGGCAGAGCGGTTATGGAGGATTCTCGGTGAGCCCGGCGGAGTTGGAGAAGGTGGCGGAGTACATTGCCCAGCAGGAAACACACCACCGGGCCGTGACCTTTCAGGAGGAGTACCGGCGGTTATTGGAGAGCCACGGGATTGAATACGACGAGCGCTACGTCTGGGATTGAGGGGAGGGTTTCTTAGGTCGCCCCTTCAGGGCTCAGGGTCAGAAGCACTCCGTTAACCCGCGCCGTTGGCCTGGGCTGGGATAGGTCGCCCCTTCAGGGCTCGGGGTCAGGATTGGCCCTCTGTTGACCCAGGCTATTGGCCGGGGCTGTGATAGGCCGCCCCTTCGGGGCTGGGCAATTTCCGGCACCAGGTTCCGCCGAAGCACGTTGGTCTGGTGGCGTAGGGCGAGGGTGGGAGCGTGGCACTCCCGTCAACCAGCGGAAGCCCGCTTGGTCCCAGAAACCTGTGCTTCCAGCTCGCCCATGTCGAGGACGATAACCTTCCGGCGCTCCAGGCGGAGGATGCCCCGTTGCCGGTTCCACCAGCGGTCACTATGGTGACGGTCACGCCTTCGGGCCTGGTGAAAGAGTTCATGCAGTCTCCGGTGAAACATGTCCGCGCATACTGCCCCACCGTCACCGGCCTTCCCCGGATTCGAGGCGGGTCGGCCCCCGCGCCCGCCGTTTCGAGGCATGCTCAGCGTTCACTCACGTCACAGCCCGCACGCTCGCCGAGTCACCATGGTGACCCCGTGTACTAACGGGTCCAGCGGCTGCGTTACCTCTACCGCTGTTTCAGTTGCTACCGGTACAAGCGAACCAATTCCCGGGCGGGACTTTCACCCATTGTGGACCAGCGCCTTTTCACGGCGCACCCGAGCCAGCGGCTTATCTTTGGGACAGTTGCCGTCCGAAGGTCTGGTCGTGGTTCCGCTCGACCTCTTCCTTGATGGTGCACAAGGCATGGTTCCAAACGATGTCGTGCACAAATCCTGGAAACAACAACCTGGCACCCTCCCATATAACCCGACCCACGAAGCCCTTGCCTTTCTTGTAGTCGAATGACGTGTAAATGGAGAGCCTACAGTTTCCGCCCTTGGTCGGTGACACGTTGAAGATGAGTTTCCCGTCATGCACAAGGCGCTCGTCGATCTGATATAGCAAGGTTTCGGAACCGACTCTTTTAGTCAGCTGCATTTCCGCACCCAATCCGACGAACGGTACTCTGTATCGAATCACCGATCCGGCTTGGTTGGGGATCCCCTGGACCTGCCGAACGTCGACGAATCGCAGGTTTACGAACCTCGCGTTGGGTTGACCGAACTTAGCGAACTCCTCCAAGATCTCATCCTCAGAACCGCGGATCTTGATCACGTACATGCGTTCGAAGTCCGGTGACTCGCCAAGTTCCTTTCCCAGGCTCGACGCCAAGTCCCCCTTGAGTACTTCGCGCTTCTCTCTCAGCACGACTGTGGGATACCGTCCGTACTCCCCCCATTTCAGACCAAATAACAGTTCGAACGCCACGTTCCTTAACGTGACCGCCGCTCCGACGAGAATGGATCGCAGCACACCGTAACTCCACAGCTCCCGGAACACTTCCCGATAGTCTGCTATGCCGCTAGCAATCTTCCATAGCACTACGCTCAAGGGCCGATTACGCTCGTCTCGCACCTTGCATTCGGTAGCAAACGCCTGGTACACGATGCGGCTGACCAATGGCCGGGTGAACGCTACCCGGCTCATGCTAAACACCATCCGTCCGAAGCGATTGTCTGCCACGAGCCAATTGATGGCCTTCCCGTAACCCCTCGCGAGAGCCTGTTTGTCAATTCCGTCGTGGAGCATGGTCTGCGCAAGCAGGCTCGCCGTCACGTGGGCTGAGAAGAGGCCATCCTTATTCAACCGCGATCCGACGGCGTCGCCGACCAGGGCAACCCGGTCACTGAAGGGGGATCTTGCAGTGGTCACGGTCATTCTGGGAACACACGTGCAGGTGATGGGAGCAGCCGCGATCCCTGGCAAGATCCGGTCGATCTGAGGCAGCTTCAGAAAATCGTGAACGACCTGCCGGCTGTCGCGTGGCAAGACCGCATCATCGATGCACTTGCCAATCATAGCGACGGTCAAGAACCTGCCCTTGGGAATGAGCGCCGTATGCTCGAGGACGAGGCGTTTGGACCCATACTCGATGAAGTATATCTCTCGGTGAAGATTTCGCTGGAGATAGTCTTCACCCACTTCCAGCTCAAAGATGAAGGCCTTTCGGGACCTGCCGGGAACGAATGCCGGATTCAACCGCTTGACAGAACTAATTAGAGCGTCCTCACGGTAATCAAGCCCGCAGCGTGCATTGATTCCGGTGGCGATGGTCACAAAGCTGGCGTCGAGCGAGACCTTCTCGCCCGATTGTGTCCTCATCGTTAGGCTGGGCATCCCCGACCCAGCATAGGCAACCCCCTGCACTTCGCCGTATAGAATGCGCGCGCCCTCCTTGACTGCCTCACCGAGCAGAAACCCATCGAACCCTGCAGGTCTGCCCGTCCTTCTGCCGGGTAGAGAACCCCTGAATACCGAGTACATCTGCAAGTCATCGGGAACTCGAAGCCGGAAGTTCTTCCACTGCCCTTGAATCCAGACGTAGTTAATGCGCCCCTGGATGACCTCGTCCGGAACTCCGAGACCGTGCTCCTCGAGTATCTTATTCAATCTCGGTGAGATAAGGCCTGCGCAGAAGTTGCATCCCCTGCATTGAGAACAATCGGACACCGGGTCGGTCGGACCACGTTTTTCGACGATGACGACTTCGATATTTCGACCAAGACGCTTGGCTTCCCGAAGGAGATGGATAGCGAAGAACGAACCGGCAGGTCCACCGCCGACGATGGCAACACGGTCGTTGTTCTGGAGGGTCGATGATTGAGGTGACATTTCTGTGTTCGAGCGTGTGAATTCGCAGGAGAGAGGGCGGCGTGACTTTCCGCGTAGGGAAGCATTTTCGCGCCCAGCCCCCCACCGCCAGACTTATGTTACCTACGCTTTGCTATTCCACCTGCTGAAGGTTCAATGCCACCCGCACACCATTTACCAGGACGACGCTCTGATTGAGTAGGTCCTGGTTTGTGATGTCGGCGTCTGCGAACTGGCGCAAGGGACTGAGCGGGCAGACGAATTCCAGGGCCTCGGGAGAGGAGGAGGAGGCTGAGCGCGTGAATTCGTCGAGCACGGTGACGTCGACGCCGGCGATTTCCTGGTCGGAAGGAATCTTCGCCAGGATGCCCTTTAGTTGGGGCGCGAGGAAGAGGTCGAAACTCTGTGCAGCCCGCTTGTAAATGGAAGTCGCGTTACGGTCGAAAAGATTGGGATTCCGGAGGGTGAGCTGAACATAGATCTGATTGTGAAAGAGGCCCAGCGAGGCGGCCGCATAACTTACAAAATGAAAGTGAGCCAGACCATCCTTGGTGAGTAAGTCGAGTTGCGGCTGAAATTTCTTTTGCACTGCGTCGAGGTCGATGGGCGTGACCGCGGGTGCCGCAGCGGGAGCGGCTGGCAGCGGGCTAACAGCAGAAACGGATGCGGGCTTTACAGAACTCGGCAGGCGAAGACCTGGCTGTGTGTCTCGAAACAGACTGGCAAGACGGATATCCGAACCCTTAGTAGCCGGGGCAGGGTCGGGTTCTTTGCTTTGAACGTGGGGGGTGATGATTTCACTCTCCAGCGGGGTTCGCATCTCCGACTTAATGTTCGGAACAACCGTGGCCGGCGCCGGCTCTGTTTCTTTGGTTCGGGCCTGGCCGCTGATGGTTTCAGCTTGGACCGGATGACTGTGGTCGGGCTTTTCAAGTTCGGCGACGTCAAATGCTTTTCGTTGTCCTAATGCCAGGCCGAATTCCTTTCCGTCCAGATAGATTTCGGACCGGTCTAGGATCTCTTGTCTTCCAGACTCCTTTGGCTGGGTGAGATAAGCCGAAACATCTGGTTTGCTGAGGACGAGCACGAGGGATTCCTTCCCCTCGTAGCCGAACTGCTTGTTGTGAGTCCGCACGTGGTAGGAGATTTCGAATCCAAAAGCGTCAAACGGGGAATTCTCGGGGAAGTACTTGGGGAGCAGCGAAAGAATGGGAACTACCCCTTCGTCAAAGACGCGGTTCGCGCGTTCGTTTTGGGTAAGCAGATCCGAGTTGAACGCGGCGTTGTAGTTTCCAGTAACCTTCAGCACCCGGCGGTTGTGAAAATTCACGAATTCAATTCCGCGGGTATCAGCGCCAACTTGGTCTTTGGGGTCCAGCCCCACATACCGTGTGAGCACGAATTTGAACGGGAACTTCAGGTCCGAGATCTCGTGATTCAGCTCCATGAGCTTGTCCAGGTTGGCTTTTTCCAGGGCCTTCAATTGGGGATTGGGGATTTCGGCAGGACTCACCTGGCATAACCCCGTGGAAGGGAGAAGGAACCAGGCAGCAACCAGGATTGACAGGCCTACAAGGATCAATCTTCGCAAAAGGGCCATGGTGTTCTACCTCACCGAATACTTGGGTCCAGGCCGCGCCGGAACCTGGTAAGGAGGTTGAGCGATGGCGCGGTAGAAGGCGATTACCGCGTCGATATCGTCCTGTTTCAGGGTTTGGCCCCAGGGAGGCATGAGGGCGGATTTCCCCACTGCGCTCCCGCCCAGCGTGGCGATATTGCGGAGGTAATCATCGCTAAGGGAATTTAAGGCGCTGCCGTCATTGGCGAGGAGCGGCGCAGGGTTGAGGTTCGAACGATTGGACGGTCCCGCGGGAGTTGCATCCGCGTGGCACCAGACGCAGTATTGATAGAACATCCGCTTTCCCTGCGCTTGCTGATAGTTGAGTGGAATTACCCGCTGGGGATCGTTCCAATCCTGTTCGGTGTCGTAGGCGCGCGAAAGAGGATCGGGCTTTGCGGCCGTCAATTTCTCCCGGCAGGAAGCTGCAAGGCTCGCGCCCACAGCCAGGAGCAGCACGACGATGAGTCTCGTTTTCATTGGCCCCTCCCGGCTGCGCCTGCATCCCGGCCGGAACCGCTCTGCTTCAGTGTCGTCAAGTAGGCGGTAAGGGCTGTCCGTTCTTCGTCCGTGAAACTCCGACGCGGCTCGATGGTATCGGGAACGAGTGATTGGGGATCCTTCAACCACTCCTCAAGCCAAGCTGAATTCATCCAGTTACCCACGTTGCTCAGATTGGGCCCGACATAGCCGCCCGTCGAGCCGATGGTGTGGCAGGACTGGCACTGGTATTTCACCTCGTAGAGTTGTTTGCCCAGGTTGACGATCTGTGACGTGAACGACTTGGTTTCCGTGCCTGCCAGGTTCACATTAGGCGTTTGCATGACCATGCTGAGGTAATCCGCGAGGACGGATGCCTCTTCAGTCGGGATATTGAACTGCGGCATTCGGAACGTAAGGGTGGGGCGCAGAGTCTGAGGATTCTTGAGGAAGTCAATCATCCACTTGCGCTGCGCGCGGCTGCCTTCGAAGGTCAAGTCAGGCGCCAGCGTGCCGCCGTACCCATTGAAGCGATGGCAGACGTAGCACTTGTAGCGCTCGAATAGCTCGCCGAAAGCTCCCGCCGGGCGGAACTGCGGGTGCTGGGCGGGCCGGACCAGGCCCTCAAGGCCTGCCGTCTGGGTAGTTCCTGACATGCTCAGCAGCGCTGTGGTGATGGCGCCGAGATCGGCCGGCGTAAGCGAATACTGGGGCATGCGCGCTGCGGCGTTGACAGAAAGCGGATTGGTGATTTTGGCTTCAACATAAGCGACGAGGGTGCGAGGAACCTTGGAGCTACCGAATTCCAGTTGCGAGACCGTCTTGCTGCCCAGGCTCGCGAGGTCCGGGCCGTAGTCCGCCTGCGGAGCCACACCCTGGATGGCGTGGCAACTCCCGCAGCCTTTCTCGAGGAAAAGCCTCCGTCCTAGCTGGGTTTCCGCGGGATTGGGGGTCCCCAGGTTTGGAACACTGCTCAGGAGGCTTGAGTCGGTCAGCTTCGATTCAACGTATCGGGTGACGACGAACAAGTCCTGGTCAGACCATTGGTAGCGCGGCATCTCCGCGTGGGGCAAATACGCTTGAGGATTGCGCAACCAAGCCACCAGCCAGTCCGGGTTCACCTTGCTGCCCGCCTTGGTGAGTTCCGGGCCGATGTCGCCCCCGATAAGTTTGGTCTCACCCGCACGGGTAACGGCAAGCGAGTGACACGTCGTGCAAAACATCTGCCGGAAGCGCGTTTCACCTTGTTCGAGGAGGTCGGGTTTCTTTTCCCATGTGGCCACGACTCCCGGGTCGAACTTGTAAGGCTGGACCTTTTTGCTCTGGAGCGTGGTGAGGTAACCGGATAGCGCGACGAGTTCGTTCTCTCTGAGCAGGAATTTCGGCATGCGAGGTTCGCCTTCATTCTCGTAGCCGTTTACCTGGACACTTCCATCGCTGGCGGTAATGGTGCGCGGTTCCTTCAGCCATTTGTAAATCCACGCGCGGGGAACCTTGCTGCCGATATTCGTTAGGTCCGGGCCGAGCATTGCCGGGCGGCCAATTCCCTGCAGGCGATGGCAGCCGACGCAGTTGAGGTTGGCCAGAAGTTCGCGGCCGCGATCGAGGCGAGGCGTCTGGGGCAGGTCGGAGCGATGGCAAACGCCGCAGGAGGCCTGGATGTACTGGACGGGCAGGATGGGCTGCTCCCAGGCGAGCGTGGTTTCGTGTGCATCGCGAACTTCCGTCGCCAAGCCTTGGCCGCGATGGCAAATAACACATCCCCAATCGCGCGCCCGATGCGGAATGGGTGGATGGGCTCGAAAGGGTTGGGGCACGGAGGAATCCTGCAAGCTCACCTGGGTAATGCCTTGATGGCACGTGGTGCAGCGATCCACAACTTGCATTTGCGGGATCCAGGTCTGATCGATCTCGAGCCGGGCGTCCGCGAGCAGACGCTTGGTGTCCAGGCGGGACTGCGCGAGGCGAACGTAATCCCTCTCATATCGCTTCCACGAGCGCAGGTAGTCACGCACGGGTGAAACCGCCAGGACCGCCAGGAACACAACACTGGAGACCGCGAAGGTCAAGCGCAGGCGTCTTGAAACTTTTCCCATCTCTTCAGGAGGCATGTCATCTCCAGGGCCAGACCCATGACCATCCCGGGCCCCTGAAAAAAGTCCCTACCACCGTGAGCGTCAGCGCCACAGCAATGAACCAGGTCATTACCCACCACGGAAGCGTGCGCGCGATGAGGAATTGCCCAAAGCGCGAGGGACTGGACGGCTGAAAATACGGAAGCAATGCCAGCCCTGCCACGAGCACCGCAGGAACCAGCACAGTCCAGGCATCATAAATTACCAGGAAAACAAACAGCACCACGCACACAACCACGAAAATCTGCACGCGTCTCGGCCGGTTGCCGGCCCAGAGTGGTTCACCCTGAATGTTTACTTCGAAGTAAGGAATGACCACGAGCGCCAGAACCACCAGCGTGGGGATCAGGACTCCGGCGGCCACCGGCGGGAAGCAGTGGAGCAGTTCCTGGAGGCCCAAGAAGTACCAGGGCGCTTTTGCAGGGTTCGGTGTGACCAGGGGGTTGGCAAGCTGTTCGAGCGGCGCGTCCCAGAAGAGCGCTACGACCACCAGGATAATCGTCAGAACCTGGAAGACGATCGCCTCCCGCAAGATCAAGTGCGGATAGGACATCAGTTGGGGTCCCACCTCGCCTTTGACCTTTGCAGACGTCTTCCGCGTGATGAAGACGATGCGGCGCGGATCCTTGGTTGCGTCCGATCCGAACCCAACCTCGTACTTATTCGTCTCGCTCATGATCATCTCGTACGGTCAGCCCGCCGTCCTTCTGTATTCTCCAGAAATGTACGGCAATCAGTGCCACGGCGGCGAGGGGCAGGATTACGCAATGAAGAACGTAAAAACGCAGCAAGGCGTTCTGCCCGATGATGTGGCCCCCCAGCAGCAGGAACCGGATGGGACGTCCCAACACGGGAACGTAGCTGATGATGTTCGTTCCCACGGTGATTGCCCAAAAAGCCAACTGGTCCCAAGGGAGCAGGTAACCCGTGTAACTCAGAAAAAGCGTGACCAGCAGCAATCCCACGCCCACCACCCAGTTGAACTCATGCGGAGGTTTGTAGCCGCCGCGATAGAAGACGTGGAACATATGCCAGAAGACCGCAACCACCATCGCCTGTGCGGCCAGACGGTGCAGGTTGCGGAGGAAAACTCCGTTCGATACCACATAGATCAGATCTTTCATGTCGCGGTAAGCATCCGGCACCGCCGGGTGGTAGTAAAGCATCAGGAGAATCCCGGTGACCGTCAGCACCACAAAAAGGAAGAAAGAAATTGACCCGAGATAATAGGTGGCGCGCACGCCCAGCGATTTCTCGCGGACTTTGACCGGGAGGACGTGCAATGAAAGGTTGCCGAATATCGCCAAGCTGCGCGTGCGGTTGGTGCGAGCCGGACCGTGCCGGAAGACGGATCGCCATACGCGCGTGCGCGCCAATTGTTCGAATCGTTGCTGGACCCAGGCTGTCGTCGCCATGCACTCCTCAGACTCGCAGAATTTCCGCTCCCTTGACGGTTTCAAGCTTGTCTACTTCCAGCGCTCCGTCCGCCGTCAGGCGCACCGCGAAGTGTGGCAGCGCGCGCGGAGCGGGGCCGACTTGCACCTTTCCATCCCTCTCGAACTTGCTTCCGTGGCACGGGCAAGCAATCTGGTTTAACTCCGGCTTCCATTGCGTGATGCACCCGAGGTGTGTGCACACCGCAGATAACGCCCAGAGACCCTTTTCAGTGCGCACGATATAAACTTGCTGGTCTTGGATGAAAGTGACGGAGTTCACCGGGTAGTCATCCAAGGCCCCGGCCCGAAACGTCGTGGGGGGCTCAAACAGGACGTTGGGCGAAGAATATTCCAGTGTGACGGCAGCGGCGCCGATGCCGGCGATGGCCAACGCGCAGCCGGCAAATTCGTTAAAGAAGTCACGGCGGCTGACCGGAGTTTTCATCTCCGATTTCTCGGTAGCTTTCGGTTCGTCTTCCGAGGCCATATTCATATCTCCCTGGTGCCCGCCTTCACCGCTTCGGGATCGTGGTCAAACGCCTCGAAGCCTTCCATGGTGATGGTGTGCGCGGGGCAGCGCTGGGCACAGAGACCGCAGCGGATGCAGATCGTTTCGTCCTTGACCATTACGGAACCCTCAGCCCCGGGCAGTTCATCGGGGGTAAGGTGCTGCAAGGTGATGGGATCCGACGCCAACACCTCCTGAATCATTCCCTTCTCCGTCTCAGCAATCTTTAACTGCCTGAGGGGCACAAGTTGGAGGCAGTTTTCCGGGCAGACGTCCACGCATCCGCCGCACAGGATGCACTCCGTACCCTCGGTTTCGTTGCCCTCGAAGATGGTGTTAATCCAACACTTCAGACAGCGCGTTGCTTCCAGCCGTGCTTGTTCTTCCGTGTACCCCATCTCGACTTCCGCGATGCCCGTGCGGCGGTCGAGCACAATCGTTGGCACGGAAAGGCGCGAGTACTCATCGTACTCCTGCGCCATCTGGTGATGGTCCAGGACCGTGATCTGCACGTAGCGGGGCTTAGGTTTCCAGGCTGATCCTTGCAGATAGCGATCCATCTCCTCCGCAGCCTTTTTTCCGTCCGCCACGGCGCTGATGATGAGGCGCGGACCGAAGGCGATGTCGCCCGCGGCGAAAATACCGGGGGCCGTGGTCATGAGAGTCTGCGGATCAATCTTGATGGTTCCCTGGCGGGTCGTCTCGATTCCGTCCTGGGGAGCCAGAAACGAAAGGTCAGAGGTCTGCCCGATGGCCAGGATGGCCGTATCGCACTCGAGAACGCTCTCCGTGCCAGGCGCGAAAACGGGGTTGAAGCGATGATCAGCGTCAAAGATCGACGTGCACTGGACCGTCTCCAGCCCGCTCAGTTTGTCGTTTTGACCAACGAACCTCTTGGGACCCCGCGAGGCATGAATCTTTAGTCCCTCCCGCTGCGCTTCCTCGATCTCCTCCTCGAAAGCCGGCATCTCTTGGCGCGACTCCAGGCACACCATGTAAACTTCGCTCGCCCCCAGTCGCATCGCGGTACGGGTGACGTCCATGAGCTCCTTCATCGCAACATCGCGCTCAGCATCCGTCAATTGTTCGGGAAGGATCGAGCTCGTGAGCACGTCGAGCGTCTGCTGCTGTTGCTGGCGAAGCGCCGTACGCGCCACATCCATCGCCACGTTGCCGCCGCCGATCACGACCACTCGCTTGCCGATAGAGAATCGATACCCCAGGTTCACATTCAGCAGGAAATCGGTCCCGGTCACAACGCCGTCGAAGTGGCGCCCGGGGAGCAGCAGATCGCGGCTGCGATGCAGACCAATGGCCAGAAGGATGGCTTCGAATCCTTCCGTGCGCAGGTCCGATAGGGAAAAGTCGCCCAGCCGGCTATTCAGGCGCAACTCCGGACCCACCGCCAGAATCTCGCGGACTTGCGCCTGCACGACGTCGCGGGGCAGTCGATACTCGGGGATCCCCAAGTGGAGCATGCCCCCCGGCACCGGCGCCGCCTCGAAAATCGTCACCGGGTATCCGAGCAGCGCCAGATCGTGCGCCGCAGCCAGTCCTGCCGGACCGGAGCCGATCACGGCCACGCGCTGCGGGTGAGTCACGTTGGGTTTTTCGGGGAAGAGATCGAGGGGATGACGCGATTCCGGCCCGTAGCGCTCGGTCACGAACCGCTTCAGAGCGCGAATGGAGATGGGTGCATCAAATTGGCCCCGGCGGCAGGCCGTTTCACAGGGATGGCCGCAGACGCGACCGCAGACGGAAGCCAGCGGGTTCGGCAGGCGGGCGTAGCGGTACGCTTCTTCAAAGCGACCCTCCGCGATGAGGGAAACGTAGCGGCCCGCCTGCGTGTGAACCGGACAGGCCTGCATGCAAGGAAAGTTCGACTCCAGCCAGTCCAGGTCTACGAGTTTAGTCTGTTGCTTTGCCACCTTGCTGCTCCGCTCTTACTGGCTTCGCGTGTCCTGTCCCCGCAGAGCCTTGAACCGGCCTAACGGTGCACCGTGATGTCCACGGTGGTTGAATCACCCGCAACATTCACGGACTGGCTGGTGGGCTTGCCCTCTTCACTCCAAGTCTTCAGGGTGTAGCTGCCCGCGGGAGCATCCTTGATCTCGAATTCGCCATCTTTATTGGTCACCGCGAAGTAGGAAGTGGGAACAACCACCACGTAGCCTGACATTTCGGGGTGCACGTTGCACAACAACGAAGCCACGCCGGGATCGTTGAACGTAAAGCTCTTCGACTGACCCTGCGGCCATGTGCCCATATTGTGAGCCAGCTTTTTGTTTCCGCTGACGGACGGCCAATAAACGTTGTGTCCTACCGGGTCGCTGTTCAGAAAATCCACCGCCGTGCCCTTCAGGACCACTATCACGTGGGGTACGAACGTCATGTGCTTTTGGTCGACCACAGCGTGCTTTGCAGGCGGATTGAAGGTCTTGTCAGAAATGGTGTCAATATACACAGCGATGTTTTCGGAGGAGCGCATGCCCTGCGCCGTGACCTTACCCTTAATCTCACCCGCGAAGCTGCTAGCGGCGCAACCGAGGGCGAGCATCAGAAAGGTGACAGCAAAAACTGCCTGCATCATATTCTTCATTTCTCTACCTCTCATTCAGGATTGTGGTTGCCCACTTGCGATTCCAGGCAGAGCGCTTTGTCAGAAGACAAAATCCACTCCTGTCACAAAGCCGTTCGGCCGGAAGGCTTGGGCTTGGGTCGTGCCGGGGACTGGTACTTGCCAGCGCCTTTCGTACTCGAATAAAGCTTTGATGTTTGAACGAATCAGAAGTTGAACACCTGGGCTCATGCGGTTGCGCGTGGTGTGCTCGGAGAGGCCGTTTTGAAGGTCGGCGGGGGCGTTGACCACGTCGTAACGCATGATGCCGATCAGCCATGGATAGAACCAGTACTCGCCTTGGGCAAAGCCACCGCTGAAGTTCACCGGCGGTCCAGGAAGAAGCTGATTGTTCTCGCCGGCAATGAGTTGGTTGGCATCGTGGCCGAACATGCCCAGACCATAGAGCTCGAACTGCCGATACTTGAAGCGAAAGTCCCCGCCCAGGCGATAGAAGGGATCGCGAATCGTGGGGAGATCGGGGAATAGGGTTCCACCTACGTTCAGGGCATTACGGCCAGAGTAGTAGAGCGCGCCCAGCCGCAGCGAAGTGTGATCGCGCGGTCCCGTCGGTCCTGCCGCTTGCACGCCGTTGCGCGCCTCGGGATCTCGTTCCAAGTTGAATTGTTTCCAGATATTGAAATAAACGTCCTTGCTGTTCCGCACAGCGGGGCTGTCGTTGTTTCCATCGACGACGGCCAGGGACCACCAGAGATTTCCGTCGTTCGGGTACCCGCCAATCTCAATGCCGCGTTGGGGAGCTCCCAGCGTCAAAGGGTTGTTCGCGACTCCCCCCGTCGCGGCCATCGCCGCTTCATCATAGATGTCGTAGTCCGAAGGATTGATCGTGCGAGCCTGGGAAAACGGCAAGTCCAGCTCGAACTGGCCGAAGCGAACATTGAGAGTATCCTTCGGCAGGCCGATGTAGTGGCCGAGGTCATTGAACTTCAGGTAGCCATCTCCAAGCCCTCCTTGAGCTCCCGAGCCACCGGTCGAGATGTCATCGTCAATCCACCAAGAGATGTTGGACCCAAAGCTACCCGCGCTGAGGATGGTGAAGGTGTTGGGAGTGAACAGGTCGGTACGCGGGAGGTAACCAAGCGCCAGGGGCTGCTTGCTGTTGTAGGAAGCAAAGCCGGAATAACGAAAGCTGATCGGAATGGTTCCGGGAATCTCGCCGGGGTAGATCGCCTTCGGGAAAGCCTCCTTTTGCGCTTTTGCGCCCAGCATGGCGGGAGGCTCCTTCACGAAGAACTCATCATCCTTCGGAAACTTGAATCCGTTCTTTTTGAAGGCCATTCCGAAATCGTTGAGTTCGGGAAAATCGTTGTGACAAGTGGCACAGGAAGTCTGGTATTTTCGGGAGAACGCCGGAATCCCATACGACCGGGTCGCCCAAATGAGGGGCAGGCAGATTGAAATGGCAAGTCCAAGAGTAAAGACTGCGGAACTCCAATACGATGGTTTAGTGCGGCGCACCACGAGCTACCTCCTGTCACTGGGCACGGGATATCCCGGAAAAATCAGGGTGACTCTAACAATATGCTTTGGCGAGCATCCCCTAACCCCTTAGGCCCGATAGATTTCTAAACAATCAGTATCCTAGAGGAAGACAGGAAGTACCTTCAGTGACAGGTGACCAGACCCTTTGTGATGTGCGTCACAAGGGCTCAACCTACTGGCAGGGCCAAAAAATGCTCATCCATGGAATTCCCGGCATCTCGGTCCGGACTATTCACAGTAGACGGTGCATTCTGTTTAGGACATAATGAATTAGCCGGGGTGGCCCAAAATGCCCATAGACGGACCTAGGGGTCCAAATAGTCTGCCGGTCATTGCGAGCTGTTTCGGCTGTGTCTCGAGGGAAGACGGCCTGTTCTGTCAACTTCCCGACCCCGCGCTTTCTACCCTGAACTCGCTCCGTCAAACTTCGATCTTTCCCAAAGGGGTTTTGCTGTTTGTTGAGGGGCAGCCAACTCGTGGGCTGCACATCATGTGCTCAGGAGAGGCGAAGCTTTATGTAAACTCCGCCGAAGGGCAGAGCCTCACGTTACGGGTGGTTGAGCACGGCGAAGTGTTGGGTCTGAGCTCCCTGATTGCGGATGTGCCCAGTCCAGCCAGCGCGGAGACATTGTGCGCTAGCCAAGTGAGTTTTATTCCCCGTCTCGAATTTCTACAGTTCATGCGCTCCAGCCCCGACGTAGCAATGCGTGTGGCTAAGCACCTCAGCACGGAACTGAATAAGGCCTGGCAGCAGACGCGGATGGTCGCCTTGGCTCCAGACACTCATGCCAAACTCACGTCGTTCCTTCTCGAATGGGCGGAGAAGCACGGACAATCGACACCTGATGGACTGCGCATCACCCTTTACATGACCCATGAGGAAATCGCTCGCAACATCGGCACCTCGCGCGAAAGTGTGAGCCGCATTCTCAGCGACTGGAAACACCGCGGGGTGATTCGGGTGACGGGGGGGACCCTTACCATCATCAAGCCCTTGGAGCTCCAAGCCACAAATGCTCTCCTAATCCCCCGCTAGATGTTCCTGCCGGCTTGTTACAGCTCACGTGGAGTACGCCTGCAATTCTTTGAAAGATAGCAATACCAGCGCCCATACAAATCAGTTTCGGAGGTGGCTCAGACTAAGACATTTGTTTTGAGGTAGATGTGATTTTGGCGAGGGATAGGATGCGGCCTCGGTGGGGAGACACGATGTTAACCGAAATCAAGCTGATGCCAGTTGAAGCCTGGCTGAAGGCCATACCTCGTTCACCGCAAAGCCGGGGACATATCCGCAATCACGGCTGTCCCAACGTTGAATTGAGATTTCGCTGTAACTGACAGTTGGGTAACATGTTGCGCATCAAAATGAGCATAATCGACTTGAACGGCAAAGGCGAATTTGGGCCTCTGCCTTCCACTGTCGCACAATGCAGCCGTTATGTTCATCGGACGAACCGTCTTTGCCCAACTCACCGGGCGGGAGAGCTTGCGAGACATCGAGGCTTGCCTCCGCGCGGTGCAACCGAAGCTCTACCCCATGGGATTCCGCGGCCGCATGGCGCGCAACACTCTGGCCAACGCCAACGAGCGCCGCGACTGGCGCATCTATGCCGACTTGGCTCAAGTTCTGATTGGTCACGCTCGGCCTTTGTATGCCGACCAGGACTTGGGGGCAGAGTTGGAGCAGACCGCCTATGCCTTCGATTCCACCACCCTCGATCTGTGTCTGGACCTTTTCCCCTGAGCACGCTTTCGACGGCGCCAAGGCGCGATCAAGCTGCATACCCTCCTCGACCTGCGCGGCAGTATTCCGACCTTTATTCATCT
>PMYF01000070.1 GCA_003171295.1 Acidobacteriota bacterium
CTCACCGTGAGAGGAGACCATGTCCATGCGCCGCATCGCCGCCGTTCTCTTTGTGTTGTCACTAGTCTCGCCGTTGTTCGCCCAGGAAGGCAGTGCCACCCTGACCGGGTTCGTTCAAGACCCCACCAAGGCAGCGATCTCCGGCGTCAAAGTGACGGCGATCGACACTGCCACCAACCAACGCTTCGAGGCGACCACCAACAACGATGGTAGTTATAGCATTGTGGCTCTGCCCGTCGGGCCATACCAGATGCAAATTGAGAAGCCCGGCTTCAAGACGATTTTGAAGGTGGATCTCTTCCTGCACACGCAAGATGCGTTGCAGGTCAACTTCGAGNNGGGCTCCACGTCTGAGTCGATTACGGTCAGCGGCGACACCGTCAACGTGAACACGACAGACGCATCTGTCAGTACGGTCATTGACAGCAAGTTCGTCGAAAGCATCCCGCTTAACGGGCGCAGTTTCCAGGACCTGATTTCCATGACCCCTGGCGTAGTCACTCAGAGTCCACAGTCTGGGTCTAGCCTTGCCGCAAATGGAGACTTCAGTGTCAATGGGCAGCGCACAGAGTCAAACAATTACTCCGTTGATGGTGTAACCGGAAACATTACAGCTGGCAATGGATATGGAGGACCCCAACCGGGAACAGGCGGCTCACTGGGAGGCTCAACCGCCCTCGGAACAACGCAGAGTATGATCTCCGTTGACGCCTTGCAGGAGTTTAAAGTCCAGAGCTCGACCTATTCCGCAGAATATGGTCGGTCTCCTGGTGGTCAGTTCTCCCTCGTTACTCGCTCTGGTACAAATACCGTACACGGAAGCGCATTCGACTATTTGCGAAATAATTTCTTCGATGCAAATGACTGGTTCAATGACTATTATGGAAAGCCGACCCCTGCCCTTCGTCAAAATGACTTTGGAGGAACTCTAGGTGGTCCCGTCATTATTCCTTACGTCTATGATGGGCGGAATCGTACATTCTTTTTCGCGTCCTATGAAGGTCTGAGATTAACGCTACCTACTGCGGCAGTAATACAGTACGTCCCGGACACCTTCATGCGTCAGCAAGCCCCGGCAGCCATTCAGCAAATCCTGAATGCGTATCCAATCCAAAACGGACTCGACTACGGAACCTCGGCCAGTCCCAGCCTTGCCCAATTCATTGCACCATTCTCGCTACCGAGTAAAATTGATTCCACTAGTGTCCGGCTTGACCACTCCCTGACGTCAAGGCACACTTTGTTCTTTCGTTTCGGTGATACGCCCAGTTCAACATCATCGCGACCATATTTTTCGCTTGAACGGACCCGGATAGATGTCCAAACCTACACTCTTGGCGCAACAAGCCAACTCTCTAGCAAATACGACAATGAATTCCGCCTTGGCTACGATCGCTCAAACTCAGCTAATCAGGGAACAGTGGACAGCTTTGGAGGCGCGACTCCTATTAATCTTGCGTCTGCGCTCGGAGCAGGTTCTTTTCCCTTCGCATATCCCGTAGTCGTACTTTACTTTTCTGGAATAGGACTATCAGACTTCGCTGTTCCAAACAGTACTAATCTCAGTCGCCAATGGAATCTCGTAGATACAGTCAGTGTGCTGCGTGGGCATCATAATCTCAAGTTCGGCGTGGACTATCGACGTATTAAATCTCCACTTACTCCTGCCAGCCCTGAGCCTTTTGTATTATTTGAGAGTGCGCATTCGATCCTTAACAACAGCCCCAACTTTGCCGAGGTGGAAATTTCTCTTCCGGCAACGCCAATCTTCAATGAGACGGCAGCTTTTGCTCAGGAAGACTGGAGAGTCTCTTCCCGGCTCGCCTTTTCCTTGGGACTCCGCTGGGAGGTAAATCCCCCTCCGAGTGAGTCGCACGGCAATGATGCGTACACCCTGCTCGGGAGCATTAGCGATCCGAGTTCGCTAACCCTTGATCCTCGGGGCACACCCCTCTGGAAAACAACTTGGTTTAACTTCGCTCCTCGCATCGGATTGGCATGGACCGTGAATGACAGTGCGGGCCGAGAAACAGTTATACGCACCGGTGCGGGTGTCTTCTATGACAACCTCAACCAAGTAGCGGCACAAGGGTATGAGGGCCTTGGATTCACGGCCTACGATATTGTGTCCAATCCATCCCTCCCCTTCACTCCAGCACAGCTCAACGTCCCGGTGTCGGTCTCGCCTCCGTACACCGCTGGCATAGTCTATGCATTTCCAGCTCACATACAACAACCTTACACACTCCAATGGAACACAAGTATTCAGCAGGCTCTGGGCAAGGTGCAATCTCTTAACAGATCTTATGTCGGGGCCAACGGGCGGCGCTTGATCGCTGAACAGCAGCTGTCACTAACGAGTCTGAATCCCAACTTTGGAGACGTTGATTATCTTCCGTCAGGAATCACGTCGAACTATCAAGCACTCCAGGTTCAGTTCCAACGCTCCGTAGCTCATGGAGTTAAGGCACTCGCATCCTATACCTGGTCGCACTCGATTGATTTTGGTTCAAGTGCTACCGAGCTACAGCTCACACGTGGGAATTCCGATTATGATGTGCGGAACAACTTGCAGGGGGGGCTCAGCTGGGATCTACCGAGATCAGGTACAAGCAAGACACTTGCTGTACTTATTAACGACTGGGCGCTAGATGGCCGAATATCGGCCAGGACAAGTTTCCCTGTGACTCTAACGGGATCATCCTACGTTGATCCGAGCACGGGCAACCTCTATTATGGGGGGCTCAATCTGGTGAGCAACCAGCCGATCTATCTTTACGGAGCACAATATCCGGGGGGCCGGATCATCAATAAGGCTGCATTTAGCGTGCCGTCCAATGCCACGGTTGTTGGCAATGCACCCAGAAACTTTGTCAGAGGGTTCGGGGCTACTCAGCTCAACCTCGCTGCCCGGCGAGAATTTCACTTGCATGATTCCATAGCACTCCAATTCCGCGCCGAAGCATTCAACATCCTCAATCATCCCAACTTCGGGTATGTCGATCCCACTTACACGGATGCGACCTTTGGACAGGCTACGCAGATGCTCAACGCCAGTTTGGGGACAGTGGCGTCTCAATACCAGCAGGGCGGACCACGTTCTATGCAGTTTGCCCTCAAACTACACTTCTGAGCGTTAGTCCCGTGTTGCCTACTACATTTTAGTATTTTCCAGGACGTGTCCTCACATTTGGAGGTTTAGTCGGCATGACATTCACAGGGCTCGCCCTTGTTTTAGTAGTATTTTCTGGTGTTGAATACGCTCTCGCCGAACAACGACCCTTCAAAG
>PMYF01000921.1 GCA_003171295.1 Acidobacteriota bacterium
CTTCAGTAGGCGCTCCTCCCCCTCACGGGTAGAGTCGCGACCCGACTCGAAAATATGAGAATTTCAAACGTCGCTAGCGCATTTCCGGAACACTACTACCCCCAACCCTTCCTCTGCGAGGCGCTGAAAAAGTTCTGGCATGGCCAACTCAACCACCCGGAGTTGCTGGACCGGTTGCATTCCCACTCCTGTATTGACGGCCGCTATCTGGCCCTGCCCGTGGATGCCTACTACAACCTGACCACTTGGGGTCAGGCCAACAACGCCTGGATCGAGTGCGCGCAGGATCTCGGCCAACAAGCTCTCAGCAGCGCCTTGGACGGCGCGGGGCTGACCCCACAGGACATTGACGCCTTGTTCGTGGTCTCGGTCACCGGCATCGCCAGTCCTTCGCTCGATGCCCGTCTGGTGAACCGCCTGGGGCTATCGCCACGCGTTAAACGCATTCCCATCTTTGGTCTCGGTTGCGTGGCTGGAGCCGCCGGGATTGCTCGCGCTGCGGATTACGTGCGCGCTTTTCCCAAGCACGTTGCCGCGCTCCTTTCGGTGGAACTCTGTTCCCTTACCATCCAGAAAGATGACATCTCCATGGCCAACCTGATTTCCGCAGGGTTATTCGGAGATGGCGCCGCGGCAGTGCTCGTCAACGGGTCCGAGAGAGCTACGCTGGGTCCGGAAATTGTGGCCACGCGATCGGTTTTCTATCCCCAGACCGAGCACATCATGGGTTGGGATATTTCCGAAAAGGGCTTTCAGATTGTGCTGTCTCCCGACCTGCCGGCGTTGATCGTGGAGCACCTGGGCCGGGACGTGGACTCGTTCCTGGCAGACCTGGGATTAGCCCGCCACGACATTGGCAGTTGGATTCTCCACACGGGCGGCCCGAAAATTCTTGAGGCCACCGCCACGGCGCTCGGGTTGCCGCGGGAAGCACTGGACGCCTCCTGGGAGTGCTTACGCCGAGTTGGTAACCTCTCCTCTGCCTCCGTGCTCCTCGTGCTGGAGGAAGTTTTCAAGCGGCGGCGCCCGGAAGCCGGAACGTATTCCCTGCTGTCAGCCATGGGGCCGGGTTTCTGTTCTGAGCTGGTGCTTCTGCGGTGGAATGGATGAGTTTTGAACCCTTGAGAACCGACGTCTGCATCGTGGGCGGAGGCCCCGCGGGCCTCGCCACCGCTATTGCCGCCCGCCAACGGGGCCTGCAGGTTGTGGTCGCGGATTTCGCCCAGCCACCCATCGATAAGACTTGCGGCGAAGGATTGATGCCCAACACCGTCGCCGCACTGCAAGGGCTTGGCGTAACTCTGGGTTCCGAACAGGCCATCCCGTTCCGCGGAATCCGGTTCATCGACGCAGGAATTTCCGCGCAGGGCGCCTTTACCCGAGGGCATGGACTCGGCATCCGGCGCACCACTTTACACCAGGTCCTCGTGGAGAGGGCAGCCGCAGCGGGAGTGCAATTATTTTGGAGGACGCGTGTGACCAGCCCGGGTCCCGGGGAATTTCTGCTGGGCTCGCGCAAAATCCTCAGCCGCTGGATCATCGGCGCGGACGGGCGGAATTCCCAGGTCCGTAAATGGGCGGGGCTGGACCGAGGCCATGCGCGGCATATCCGCTTCGCGTTCCGGCAACACTTCCGCGCCACCCCGTGGAGCGACTTTGTGGAGGTCCATTGGGGCAGAGACTGCCAGATCGTCATCACTCCGGTGAGCCCGGCGGAGGTGTGCCTGGTGGTGACGTCCAGGTCACCGCAGTTCCGGTTAAAGGAGGCTCTTGCCGGATTCCCGGAAATCTCCCGGAGGCTGGAAGGCTGCGCCGCCCTCACCAAGGATCTGGGGGCGGTTTCGGGCCTGCGCGTCATCCCCTCGGTTTGTCAAGGCCCGTTCGCCCTGGTGGGTGATGCATCCGGCTCCGTGGATCCTCTCACCGGCGAGGGTCTGGGATTGGCGTTCGAGCAGGCAGGTGCTTTGGCCGAGGCGCTGGCCAACCAGGATCTCTCTTCCTACCCGGCAGCGCACCGGCGTATCCGGCGCCTACCCGTGCTGATGTCCAGACTACTGCTCGCTATGGAAAAACACGCGTGGCTCCGGCGCCGGGTGTTGAAGACATTGGCAAGTCAACCTCCATTGTTTGCGCAGCTCCTGGCCACGCATGTCGGAGCCTTTTCGCCGAGAGATTTCGGAATCGGAAACATCCTCAAACTGGGATGGGGGCTGCTGGCCAGCCCAAGCTGAAAACTCAACTTGGGGACCTGTCAACCTATGGCGTCACTCAAAACCAGGTTTAACGCTCCGTTTAACCTCGCAGCGGTGGTTCTTGCTTTCTGCGCAGCCACGCCAGCCCGTGCTCAAGAAGCTGTGCTGGAGCTCGATCCTGCCCAAACACAGGTGGGCTTCAGCCTGGGAGATGTTCTGCACAATGTGCACGGAATGTTTAAGCTGAGGTCCGGCACCATCGAGTTCGATCCTGTTACCGGCCATGCCAGCGGCTTGATGTTGGTTGACGCAACCAGCGGCGACAGTGGCAGCCACTCCCGGGATCACAAAATGCACAAAGACATCTTGGAAAGCACCCAATATCCGGAGATCACTTTCAGGCCGGAAAAAGTGCAAGGCCAGGTTTCGCCGCAAGGCGATTCGCAAGTTCAGGTGCTGGGGGTTTTCAATATTCACGGCACCGGCCACCCCCTGACCCTCGCCGTCCAAGTCCATCGCGCGGGAAGCCAGTTGACAGTCGACACGCACTTCGCCGTCCCCTATGTGAGCTGGGGCCTCAAGAATCCCAGCACATTTGTCCTGCGCGTCAATCCTATGGTTGATATCGACATCCACGCAGTGGGCCTGTTCAAAGGACCTGCAGCGCCGTAACAGGCTGCGGGAAAACGCTCTTCTGCTGTCATTCTGAGCCCTTCGCTGTCATTCTGTGCGAAGCGAAGAATCTCGCTCTGTGCATTTTCACGAACATACGAGATGCCTCGTCGCCTATCGGCGAGACGACAGTGGGTGCCCGGTACCTTCAATTTCCCTGCCCTCTCCCCGAGGAAAGCGTTACCGACAATTCGAAATCTCCAGCCCTGGCGTTGCCATCTTCTCCTTCCCTCCTGACAAGCGGACGAGTACAATTCCTGCGCCGCTTGCAGATTGAATACGGGACAACCGGTGGGCTGCGCCGTGGCCCGGAGACCTATGCAGAAAGTCGTTCGCATCAGCCTGGGAATTGCCATTGTCGGTCTGGTGCTTTACGCAGCCCAATTGGCGACGCGCGACTGCACGGTGGGCCCATACACTTATGACAATTGCCTGTGGGTCTGGATTCGCGCGCACGTCGATCTGCCCGCGAGCCGACTAATGCGTATGGCTACGCTGGAGTTTGTGGGAATCGCGCTGGCCCTGGCATTTTACTTTACATGCCGCTACATTTTCCCCTTTCGGGGGGCGACTCCAGAACCGCAAGATTCGTCGCGGCCCCATGTCTCCGGACCTCCGGCGCATTAGCCGATCGCCGACTCCAGAACCATGGGGAGCTTCCATGCCAACGGCTCCCCGCGCAAATTGGCCGCTTCTTGCTTCTGCCGATTTGATAGAATGCCGGACATTAATCAACCCCGCGGTGCAGGAGCTTTGATGTTCTTAGCCACTTCCTATTCGCTTCGCCTGGGAGGGATGATGAAAACCCTTCTCCGTCTCGGGTTGCTGACTGCCCTCGTCTTGGCCGCCGCCAGCGCCCGCGCCCAAACTTACAAATCCCATATCGAGCATCCCATTGTTCGTTACCAGATGCAGGCCAGGCTCGATCCCGTGGCCAAGAAGGTCACCGGACATTACACGCTCACCTGGTGGAACCACACCGGCGACGCTATCCCCGACCTCCGCTTTCACATGTATTTGAACGCCTTCAAGAACATGGACAGCACTTTCTCCCGCGAGGAATTCGGACGCCGCCGGCGCCGGGACCCGCAGCCGTGGGAGCGGGGGTCCGAGGAAGGAAAGTGGGGCTGGGTGGACGTGAACAAACTCCAGATCGTAGGTGGCGCCGAGATCACCCCAGGCATGACCTTCATCCATCCCGATGACGACAACGACGCTGACCAAAGCGTCATGCGGGTTGCGCTGCCGCAGCCGATCCCGCCAAACGGCACAATCGAACTGGCCGTGGACTTCACCGCTCAGTTGCCCCGATCGGTGGCGCGCAACGGCTACGAGGGCGATTATTTTCTGCTGGCCCAGTGGTTCCCCAAGATCGGCGTTTACGAAGGCGCCGGCGAGCGCGGTCGCAAAGAGGGTGGATGGAATTGCCACCAGTATCATGCCCACACGGAGTTCTACGCCGACTACGGTGTGTATGACGTTGCACTCACGGCTCCCTCGAGCTACGTGGTGGGCGCGACGGGATTCCGCCTCAGCGAACAGCACAATTCCGACGGCACTACGACCTATCACCAATATCAAGAGGACGTACACGATTTTGCCTGGACGGCCTGTCCGCGCTTCGTGAAGGTCACGCGCACCTTCGATTGGCGCAAAGAGGTCAGCGGCGAGGAAATCAACAAATGGGCGGCCTTCTTGAATGTCCCCCCCGAGCAGGAGGCGCTGCGCGACGTTAGCGTTACGTTGCTGGTGCGCCCGGGCCACGTGAACATTACGGATCGCTACTTCCGCTCGATTTTTGCCGGCTTGAAGTACTTCGGCCTCTGGTACGGGCAGTATCCCTACGACACGCTCACGGTCGTAGACACGCCCCGGAATTCCGCCACCTGCTGCATGGAGTACCCAACCTTCATTACGGTCGGCACCAACTTCTGGCCTGGCGAACATTCCTTCAGTCCGGAAGGCGTGACCGTGCATGAGTTCGGCCACCAGTTCTGGTACGGTTTGGTGGGCAACAACGAATTCGAAGAGGCCTTCCTAGACGAGGGATTCAACACCTACTCGACCGGCAAGGTCCTGGAAACTGCCTACGGCGCGCAATGCTCCTACGAGCGAGTCCTGGGTGTGCCGATTCCCTCCTTCGCCTGGTTGGAGGTCCCGTTGCCGGCATTTCCCTTCGCGGGCGTACCGTCGATCCCGATCGGACCGTATTTCTCTTGTGTGCAAACTCCAGAACGCACCGCCGACCGCGGGTCGTATCTGGAGAACGCCAAGAGCGACGACTTGGCGCGTTTCGGGTGGGAATACTTGAACGGGGCCAGCTATGGGAATAATTCGTATGGACGCGTGGGGCTGACGCTCCGCACCCTCGAAAGCTACCTGGGCGAACAAACCATGGCCCGCGTGATGCGCGCCTATCACCAGCGCTGGCGCTACCGGCACCCGTGCCTCGAAGATTTCATCACGGCAGTAAACGAAGTCTCGGGTCAAAATATGAATTGGTTCTCCCAGGAATTCTTCCATAGTTCCAATGTCGCGGACTATACGATTGATCTGGTGAAAAGTGAGGTCGTGGAAGGAAAGCTCGGCGTGTACGATGTCGCCGGGAAAAAGCAAACCTTCTCGGAAAAGGAAACCCCAAAGGGCGCCGGGAAAAATGCGAAAAAACAGTATCACTCGACCGTCACGGTACGCAGGTTGGGAGAAACGCTGGCCCCCGTGGATATTCTGGTGCGCTTCGAGAATGGTGAAACCGCGTGGGAACAGTGGAACGGTCAATATCGCTGGGTGCGATACACCTATCTGAAACCGACAAAGGTGGTTTCCGCCGAGGTCGATCCGGCGCGCAAGCTGGCGCTGGAAGCCAACTTCACCAACAACAGCCGCACCGAAGAAGACAATCGCGCTGCCGCCAAATGGTACGTGCGCTGGATTTTCTGGCTTGAGAACCTGTTCTTCTCTGCCGGTTTTTTCAGTTAACCGGGCCGGTGGAAAGAATACCTCATTGCACTTAAAGGGAGAGGAAAGATGACACTCGGGTCAGCCATCAGACAGGGATTCAGCGTGACGCGCCGCGCCGGCACCGGCATCTGGGTTCTGTTCCTCGCGAACCTGGGGCTGGCGGCTCTGGCGGCATTGCCCATTTACCGCGGCATCCTCGGTTTCACCGGGCACAGCTTGATGACCCAGGAATTGCTGCGCGCATTCTCCACCGATTGGTTCAGGGATTTCACGATGGCTCGACCGGGCGCATTGGACAACTACGCGGCCATCATTTTGAACCTCGGCCTACTTTCGATTC
>PMYF01000602.1:0-6473 GCA_003171295.1 Acidobacteriota bacterium
CCTCGTGGCGATTCTCAAGAAACAACTGGGGCTGGACTTGCGCCTCTACACAATTCTACAGATTTTGAATCTGACGCTTTTCGAGAAAACCTCGATTTCTCAAATGCTTACAAACATTCCGCCCGAAGTCCTGGACAGTGAATCTGCTATCCAGTTGCATTTGATCACCTTATGATGGGACAGCCGTGAATTTTACTGGTATTTTTGAACTCTGGTGCCGAAGAGAGGACTCGAACCTCCACTCCCTGACGGGAACTACACCCTGAATGTAGCGCGTCTGCCAATTCCGCCACTTCGGCACGTGCAACTTCCGCTTGACTCGAGCCACGGCGCGCTTACTGAATCCAGGGTCGCGCCCGCCGCGAGTTTTCATCTTGCCATTCAGGCGGAAACATGTCAAGCAGAGCCAACTTGCGGAGTCGCAACATCCACCGGGACGGCGACGGAGAGGAGCGCGTTTGGGCCGGCTGGTGGGGAAAGGTTCGGCCGCCGCTCCGCAGAAGATTCCGTCTTCTGCCCGGCTTTTACCGGAAGATCCAACGGATCAGCAGGCCGAGGCCCGCGAGGAGCTTCACACCATCCAGTCCCGTGAACGACCCGTGCAGTGCCCAGAAGCGCGGCATCACCGGCGGCGGCGGATGGCGCGGAAGGAAATCGATGCTCCGGCCGAGCGAAGTAATCAACGGCGTGATCACTAGCGTCAAGATCACCGCCAACGCCAGCATCGTTGCCACCACGCCGATGCCCACCGCATCGCGCGGCGTCTGCCGCCAGAGCAGCAGGAGCAGAATCACTCCCAGCGCGATTTGCAGCGCGCCGTAACCCCAGAAGAGCGTGCGATTGATTTCGGAAGCCAGGTGGCGAAGCACGACGCGAGTGGTGCCTGCGTCGAGCGGTTTGGTGGCTTCCAGGAATTGCGGGTCGGGGTGCTTGAGCACGCGCTCGACGGTCGCGAAACTCCTGGTTGCCGCGAACCACATGCACAGCGTGGACGCCAGCCACGCGCCCAGAATCGCCACTGCCACCACTTGCGTCCGTCCCATCCGATGCTCCTCCCGAAGGGGTTGCTTCGACTGTTTCCACTCGGATAAGCCTGCGTCTGCATTATAGCGCATGGAAGTGACTCCCCTCCTGATCCAGGAGGGGAGCCGTAAAGCATGCACCTTCCGAGCCCCACGGGTGCCCTATGTCCAACGAATACGATGTGATCATCATCGGCGCCGGCTACAACGCCGCCCGCGAAATCTTGAAGGATCGGAAGAAGTTCAAGCGCGGGTGATGCACATTGAAACGCGGTGCGCAAGCCGCGCGTTGAGCATCGAACCCTGCGGCGTGTAAACTAGACAATCGGCGAACAACCGCAGGATTGCCCGAGGAAGGTGTGCTATTAGGGCAGCTTGAAATTGCCAAAATCGAATTCCCCGTGGGGATCCGTCTCCCACGTGCTCCGTATCCGCTGGAGGATTTCGTCACTGTCGGGGAAGCCTGGCATCACGTAGTAGTAGTCGATGGCATCTGTGCCGGACCCGAAAGCGGCAGCTAGGCGGTACCCCTTTTGTTCCGCATAAGCCTTGAGGTTGAGCACCATGCGCTGAAACGGCACCTGCTCGGCATCCATATCCAGGTCAAGGCGCAGGCGGATGAGCTGGGGACGGAACCTATCAAGAACGTCATCCAAATCTGCTCCGTGGGCAAGAGCCCGATCATTGAGCCCCCAGGTGTCCAAGGCCCGCCAATTCGAGTACAGGGGGAGAAGTCCAGGTTCAGAGGTGGCCACGCCGTACCCTTTCCCCTGGTAATTCTCTAACACCATGGCGATGTTGAAGTTGCATTCGGCGCCAGATGACGTCCGTTTATAAGCCCTGAATTGCCAGTACAGGACGCAGGCGGACGCGACCACCAGCAACGCCGTTGCTCGCCACCGGGCATCCGACGACAAGGAGTGCCAACTTGGAAGATGCCAATCTTCCCATTCGTGCGCCAGCAACCCTGGCCAGGTCATCAAAACCAGCGGCAGCACCGCGTACTGAAGCCGCATCTCGAAATTCATTGAGTCTATCATCAGAATCCAGATCGTTATGAATCCGACAATCGGGATAAGCGCGAAGATCGCCTCGCGCCGGGTGCGCCGCGATGAAAACATCCCCAGGAGAAATACCGGCAGGAAGGGCTGGGTGAGACAAATCAGGTTCAAGACCGAAGTCCTAAGGCCGTCAACGTGTAGGTGCCCACCCCCTTTCACATAAAAGGCATTGGGAAGCGGGTAGCCAAAGTAGTGCCAATGCCAAAGGAAGTAGGCTCCACCCAGGACAGCATAAGTCGCCATCCACTGGTTTACCAGCTTCCGCGATTTCCTGAACCCTGTAGCAAATATCAACCCCAGGAGTAAAAGTGCGGCCAGGAATACACCATCGGGCCGGATCAGTCCCAAAGCCAGCGACGCAAGAGCAAAGCCCACGATCGCTTGCTCCGATTCGGGCTCGCGCAAGCACAGCTCCGCGAGCCAGAAGGTGATCGTCGCGGCCAGTGCAAAAAAGGGTGTCCCGAAATAGGACTCGATGTACCTAAACCCGGGACCAATGGCGAGATACGTCGCGGAAAAAAACGCCGCCCACGGGCTCGACCTGTACAGTTTCCGCACCGCCAAGTAGATGAGGAAGACCGTCAGGGCATGCGATACCAGCCCCAGCAGGCGGACCGCGGCAAAGAGCGAAAAACCAACTCGTACTATCCCTGCGATTGCCGCCAGATACAGGAAATCCGTCGCGCCGTCCACGGGTCTTTCCCCAACGTTCCAGACGATCCCGTGACCGCCTGCCAAGTGTCGCGCATAACGCATCAGCATGGCAGCGTCCTCATCAGCGGGAGCACTGAAATTGACGTAGCGGTACCCATAGACGAGAAGGATCGCGCCTAACCCCAGAAGTAGGAGCACATCCTTGAACTCAAGACGCCCCCACGAGTGGCGGTCATTTATGGGGCGGCTGACCGATTGGCCAACTTCAACCATGGCACACTCTCCAATGCCCTTTCTGGATTGTGATCATTTCAACCTGCGGAGTCACGCAACCACTGCGCGCCACCTGCTCAATGCTGATTCCTGAATCTTAAATCCTCGCTACCCTTGGGAAGACTAAGATTGCTGAAGGGTACAGGTTCGCCCATGGCGAGGTGGGTGTCAAGGGAAGGTAGGTGAAGAAGGGAGTGCCTTCGGCAGGGCTCGGGGCTTCTCGCCTTGCTGCGCCCGCCCCTCGTGGCGCTTACAGCGAAATGACTTTGTCTGCCAACCATTGGGCCGCGATGATGTCTCCCATGCCGCCCACGATTCCGAGGCGGACTTTCTCGAGCAAGCCAAAGTAGTCAAGGCACGTCTTACAGACAATCAGACGAACCCCCCGCCTCAAGCGCCTGCAAGATGTCCAGCACCGGCGACCCCTCGACGACCATCTTGACGCCGGAAGTGTAGAAGCAGATCGCGCCCGGCAAAGTGCCGTTCTCTTGTGACAGGAGCAAGTACTTTCGCAGCAAGGTATGTTGCAGCGCTGGATCGGCTGCACCCATGCCGTCGTGTATCACCTGGATCAGTATCGATTTGCTGCCTTCACGGTCGGTCAAGTGAGCACCTCGGCGTGGTGAGAAGTCATTTCGAATTAGCGGCAAGCATCGGCACGATGGCAGTAGTCTCAAAGCCGGCTTGGCGACGCGAAGTTGCCTCTATACAGTTCTCAGCAACCTGGTAGAGACCTCTTTGAGCCAGCCCATTAATGGTAGTGGACTTGAATCTTGGCGTGGAGGGGAATCAAGGTGTAGTCGAACTCTTCCAGCGGCTCATCCTTCTCGGTGATGACCAGGAGGTATTTCCCGATCTTGGCGACGAGGCCGGCGGAGGTGATCTTGGAGCCCACGAAAGTGCTGCCCTGGCGCATGGCTTCGAAATCTGGCAGCTTACCCCGCGTGGTGCTGTGCGCGTCTTCCCAATCCACCTCGCCGGGGCGGAATCGAATCCCGTGAATCATGATACCCTTTGCCCTGGCCATGACCGCTCCATCCATCAATTGTGGCGCTGCTCTGAACGGCAGAACGCCCCCGCCTTATCCTACAAGGCTACCGGCCATTATCGCTGGTTGCAAGCCTTATCTTCAATGATTACCTCTCGTGATTGATTGGCGATGCCAAGAGGGGGGNNGTCGTTAGGGTCAGACGGAAGGAAGCTGGAATATAAGATCCCGCTGCCACTTCGCGGACTCGTAGATTATTTGTATCATGCTAATTCAAAGCACGTTATTCGTGGACCACGCAGCGCGGCTATCCCCTGAAAGCCGGGGTTTCCTGAAGCCCGGCGATGCGTGGAAACACTTTACAGACTGCCGTCTTCTTTGCCCCCCCTGCCCGGCAGCCTCCCGGACAGAGAACACCAGGAAAGCGGCCAAAACCGGCCGTGACCACCCGAATGTCCCCCTGACCCTGACAAACTTTTGACGAACCTGTGACTGCCCCATGACATTATGGCCGCCGCCCTGGCGTATGGTGGGTAGGTGACCTTGGTTTGTTGCCCAGGTAATGCGCTGCGAGGATGAGGAGGAAAACATGAAGAATTGTATGAAGTATGTGGCAAGTGCGGGGGTATGGCTCACTTTGTTGACCGCTGGTTTGACAAGTGCCCAGGGTCAATTCAATAAACGGGGAAACATCCTGATCTCCGACCAATTCAACAACCGTGTCATCGAAGTTGACCCGGCCAGCGGGAGCATCGTTTGGCAGTTTGGCAACGGCTCGAGCGTGGCGGGTCCACAGTCGGTTGTCGCACCGAATGACGCCCAGCGCGTGGGCGCCCTGACGCTCATTGCGGGTACCGGCGCCCCGCAGGGTACGGAGGCAACCTGTGCGAATGCCCCGTGTCCTGACAACCGCGTCTTCGTCGTGAACCAAGCTGGAACAATCCTATGGCAGTATGGCAAAGCGGGGGTCACCGGATCGGGGCCGGGGCAATTGAATACGCCCGTTCAGGCCACCTTTCTTCCCAGCGGCGACGTGTTGATTACCGACCAGGGGAACCAACGCGTCATTGAGGTGAACCAAAATCGCAAAATCGTCTGGCAGTATGGTGTAACGGGGGTAAGCGGCACAGGCTTTGACCAGTTGAACAATCCCAACAGCGGGGAGTTGCTGGAGAATGGGGATATCCTCATCGCCGACGAGAACAACAATCGCGTGATCGAGGTCAACCGCAGCCGGCAAATCGTGTGGTCCTACAACAATTCCGGCGACCCCAGCGTGCTCAGTGGCGCTGCCTTTGCCAGCCGCCTTTGCAATGGCGATACGTTGATAACAGACTCGAATAACAATCGCATTCTGGAAGTCGACGCCGCGGGGAGTGTCACTTCGACCTATTACACGAACACCCAGCCAGGCAGCATTCCCAACCCTCTTCCCACGCGGGCCATTCGCCTCTGTGGGGGGAACACCCTGATCAGTAACCAGTTCGACGGCAATGTGATCGAGGTTACCCCGCAGGGGACCATCGTCTTCAGCATGGGGCAGGTGGGCATCAATGGCAGTGGGCCGGGGCAATTGAACGGGCCTTATGATGCCAAGGAAATCGGCGACTACGTGGGGATTACTCCACCCTTCGGAGATTTCTTTGGGTTCCCCATCCACTAAGGGGACTCGACGAGGGAGCAAGACTCGGAATTTCCGGCGCAGCGGGCACGGCAGGCCGTGCCCCGTTGCGCTTTGTCAACGTGAACCTTCGTGCGAGTGGTCATGGGTAAAGACCCGCTACCCACCTTGGGGCGCTGGCGCCCTGAGCCAGGCGTTCGCTGCCTTCTGCCCACTGCCCTGCTGCCTTCCGAAATGTGCGGCGGGCTCAAACGCTTTCGCGAGGGCTTTCCCGTAGGCTTCCACGTCGTAGCCTCGCCAGCCTTCCCACAAGGTCCAGGCGCGCACCCGGTCGTCGATGAGCGAGGAGCCGGCGTCGGTGATGATGAATTCGATGTTTTCGCCGGGCCGCAACTTCACGCCCGCCCGGTCCAGTTGCCGGGCGGCGATGGCGGTGGAACTATTCTTCTGGTAGCTCGCGGGAGTGCGGGTGAGGCGCTTGCGGATGACCAGTTCTTCGGGCGCCACGCTGCCCTCCCGGAGCCGCGCCTGGTACCTTTCGTAAACTTCCCGTGCCTCGCCCAGCTTGGCGCAATAGCTCGAGAAATCGCGAGCTTCGGCCAGAATGGCGAGCGCCTCGCGCTGCATCCTGGCGATGTACGGGGGTGTATCATGCCGGCGGCATTCCAGCCCGCGCACCTTGAGTTCACCTTCTTCCGACACGCAGAAAAAGCGGTTGGGCACGGGGATCTCCGCGCACTGCTGGGAAGGCAGGAAGACGACGAAGCGATAGACGGCTTCGAGCGCCAGCGGCAAGCCGGTGAGCTGCTCGATTTCCTGCGCCAGCAGCAGGTAGTCCGCGCGCGTGGCCGGCC
>PMYF01000602.1:6478-6927 GCA_003171295.1 Acidobacteriota bacterium
TCCTTCTGCACGTAAAGCGAGTCCACCAGCGCGTGCAGCACGCGATAGCCCCGCCGCTCCGCCGCTTCTTTCGCCACCAGCAATTTCTCCCGCGCCAGGGCATTGATGGCCTCGTGCGCTTCGATTTTACCGAAGCGGGCGTTCTTGTAGCCGGTGTACCCGAAGCAGCAAACCAGCAGCCACTTCAGCACGTCGCGCCGGAGTTTATAGGACCGGGCCAGGGCGGGTTGCTGGGCGGCATGCAGTTTGTATTGTTGCCGCTTCCGGATCAGCCGCTCCACCACCCGGCTGGTGATGCCGCGATGCCGCTGGCAGACGCGGTAGCCGAGTTCCGGCAGGCGCGGCGCCTGGGGGCAGCACGGGCAGTTCATCGTTTCCGGGGAGATATTGAAGCGCGCCATGATGCTGGGAAACTCGCTTACAAAATCCAGCTCCGCCACGTTTTCAAA
>PMYF01000626.1 GCA_003171295.1 Acidobacteriota bacterium
GAAAAAGGCGGTCGTGTTCCAGAAGGGATTCTTATAATAGTTTTCTTTCAGACATTCGTGCCCGTCGCCCCAGCCCACAGCGACGACTTCGACCAACCGTTCGCCGGTTACGGGCACAATCATGCCGGTGCAGTGAGTGGGATAGAGCATGGGCGGGAAGGCGTGCGACCAGGTCGGAACCGCGCGCCGGAGATCAAACGTGCCATCTTTAAGCCGCCCGAGCTGACAGGACTGGCAATCGAACGAGTCACCATAGGAATAGACGATGGAGCCCGGATGATGGTATTCGGATTCGGAATAGAAAATCTTTCCGAACTTGCCTTGGCGCGCCCATTCGACGCACGTGATCACCTCCGGCCGGAAGCGGCTCGTCTCCGCCATCATGTACTTCATACCGGTGCGCTGGACAGTATCGAGGAGCTTTTCCAGTTCTTCGACCGACAGGCCGGCGGGCACCGCGCTGATGACATGCTTGCCGGCCTGCATCGCCTCCGTGACCATTTGTACGTGCAAATGTGGGGGTGTAAACACCGCCACAGCGTCGAGCTCCGGATGCTTGAGGAACTCGCGAAAACCCTTGTAATAATTGTTGCATCCATACGCCTTGTGCAAGGCTTCCAGGCGGTCATCGCGCAAATCGCACACCGCCGTTACCTTGGAGTCGGGATGAAGGTGCCATAGAAAGTGCGAGCCGAATCCACCCCCGACCACACCCACCCTGACCTGCTTTGGCAGCGCACGCGGGCCCATCGCTGGCGCTCCCGCCGCCTCCCCCAAAGACTTCGCCGCAAGAGTTCCCCCTGCGGCCAGTGCGACCGCGGAGGCGCTCATGCCCTGCAGGAATTCACGCCGTTTCAGACCTACGCCGGATTCTTTCGTCATTTCGCACCTCCTTGGAGTCCCGGCGTTTCGCCGGCACGTCTGTGCCCGGAGGGTGAGAGCGCAAGACCACGGGGCGCCTCGCCCTAGGGGGCTGCAATTTCGAAAAATGCCAGCTCATGAGGCTGGAGCAAATGCGTGGCTCCGGACCAGCGTGCTCCCTCGCTGCGACTGGACTCGAGCACTTGCCCAGCGGAGTCGAAGTATTCGATCTGATACCGCTCCGCTGATGGAAGCCAGAGGTCGAGCGCGCTTTGGATGGTCACGTACTGCGGCCGGTCCTGGTCGTTGAGCACGATAATGAGAAGTTTCCTCCCGAGTTGATAGGCCCGCACAAAGGCGGGAACCGGTTCGCTCAGTACCGAATCGCCAATGAAAATCCCTGTTACAAAATAGGGCAGGAACTGCTGGCGCAGGCGCATGACTTCCCGAAGCGCCGTTGCCAGCGGGAGTTCGTCACGGATGAGCGCCGTTCCCCACTGGTCCTCAGGCTTGCGGGGCATCACGTTCAGGTATAGCGAATCCGCAAAAGCCTTCTTGACGACGAGGGCCGAGCTCTGCACGTTGCAATTGAGGCGAGGAACGCGCAGCACGCTCAGGAGCGGACACGCGTCAACGTAGTCGATCCAGTTCCAGGTGTAGTCGAGGACCGCACCGTCCCGCTCAAAACTGCAACTCGTCACGGATTCCCCCCCGAACGTCGCCTCAGGGTCGGCGGCACGGGCCGCACCACGCAGCCGTTCCACTAGGGCTATCAAGTCCGGCTTCTTACCCGGTTTCGTCTTGGGCTGGAAAACGTCCCAGCAGAAGGATCTTATTCCCCGGTTAACCCAGTCTTTCAGCGCCGACTCCACCTCCGCCTGCCAGACGGGGTTATCGCTATCCACCCACGACTCTCCTTCGGGAAATTGCGTGTAGTACGGGCGGAACTGCGGGATCAATTCCGGGTGATAGGTCCAGTTCTCGCTGGTAGGCTTCACGCCATAGCGTCGGGCCGCCTCAGAAGAAACGATGTCGATGGTGACGAACGGCAGGGCATTGACGCCCAACTCTCGTGCCCGCGCCACGCCCTTCAGAAGTTCCTGCATTCCGCCCAATTCCTCACGGGCCCGGAGGGGCAGATCCGGATACTTAACGCAGCCCCACATGACGAGCTCATCGAGGCCGTGGTCGATGGCGTCACGAGCGATGGCGGAGAGGTCTGTGTATCGGAATGCAGCTTTCGTCGGATCCGGGTCGAGCTCCGGAGAAAAATAAACCGTCCGAAACCCCAGCCCGTCTCGAATATGCCGGGGCAGGGGTCGTGGCGGAAATGCTTGCGCGACAAAATCTCGATAAACCTCGATTCCTTTCGCCCATCCACCCCGATGAGGCGTCAGCCAGAACTCTCCGCTCTCCCAGGTTTGGCCGGGCTCGATCCTGGATCGGTGCTGCCAGGCGAGGCGGAGGTGGAGAGGATCAAACTCACTGCGATACGTCAATACGTCGGGACGGTCTTCCCCACCCCACCTCTTCTGAAACACGCTCAGCCCACCCCTCAGACTCCCGTAGTCCCACCAACGAAGCGCGTTCAGCGAGTAATAGGATCCGGCGGGGTATTCTTTCCAGCCCACATCGTAGTACGGCGGGGCGGACTCAGGCGGTCGAACGGGCAGCTCAAATGGCCGGATTACGCCACGCGCGAATCGGAGTCGGGTTTGGTCGACTCCATCGAAAGGCTTGAGCCCGTGGAAGTCTGGGAACAAGACCTGAGGAATGGGATTACTGGAGCGGTTCTCAATCCGGCAGGTCAGAACGACCGACCGTCCGTCTGATGCCGGTCTGATTCTGATCTCGGCGAAAACCTTGCCATTTGGGAGCGGAACGTTTGTACGGCTCGGCGCGAGGGCCTCCCACGTGATGACTGCCCCCCCGCCATCCGCAGTCACACGCGCTTGAGAAAACCGGGACGCCAACCGTAAAGGGATAAAGGACCTGGTCGGATAGGCTAGGTCGAGCAAACCCGCCGCGTCCGCTGGCGACTCGAGGATGACGCCCGTGGCGGGGTAGGCCACATAAATCAGGGCGCCCGTTTTCTCGTCAACCCCCAAGTCCAGTTCGTTTATGCGAAGTCTGTGCGTGCCGACATCGGCGGTCCACGCACTGACCGCCGTGACTGCCAGGCAGCACAACAGCCAAAGTGATTTTGTCCAGTGGTGGGTCATGTGACCCCTCGAGACGAAGCCACTCCAAACCCAGCACTCGCTGTGGCTAACCGTCAGTCAAACTCTCCAACTGGCTAGACTGCGGTGGGCCTCGCTGCGACGCCCCCCCGCGCGCCTTTTGGGGAAACCCCACTTAATTAGTTGATCTGCCGAGGGAGACGATCAGGCTCCTTACCATCCCTGTGTCGTCCACTCCGGCCGAATCTTGCCAGAAAAACCTAAGGAGGAAACCTTGGTTAGTTTGTTGAACTGCCGGAGGGGCGATCAGGGATACTATTATCCCTGTATCGTCCACTCCGGTCGGATCTTACCAGTAAAACTTAAGAGCGAATTCCATCGCGCGCGGGTCAGTTTGGATATTGGTAATTCGCCCAAACGAGCAGCCTGCCTGGTGGACCAAGTCAGTTGAACCGTCGGCTTCGGCCGGCAAGCAAAAGTTGTTATTCGGAGTGCCCAAGTTCTGATGATTGAGAGCGTTAAACAGTTCCCAACGGAATTCGAAGTACTTAGTCTCCTTTACTTTGAACTGCTTGAATAACGAACTATCGACATTCCAGAACCCCGGCGTCCGAATCTGCGGTAGCCGAGGGCCGGCCGTGCCAAACAACCAGGCCCGATCGTCATTGGGGGTGTAGTTGGCCCAGAAGCTTTGGTCGGTTCCAAAGGCAGGGACGAAAGCGGCAGGATTAATCCAGTCCGCAATCTTTTCTGCCCTGGACCGACCGCCTGGCAATTGTGGATTTCCGATCATATCGCATCGGCTGGTCATCTGATTGCCCGGACAATTAATGTTAAGCGGAATACCGCTTTGGGCATTAAGGTTGGCGGACAGTTTCCAACCCCCCAGGATCCCGTTCACAATCCCCCCCTGGTTCAGGAACGCATGGCCCTTCCCAATCGGAATCTCATAGCTGCCAGTAACGTTCAACATGTGGGGGATATCGTCCATAGAGATGGTATGGTCACGCATGTTGTCACGGTCTTGATACCCAGCAATACCTCCAGTGTTAAGCGCATAGGTGCTTCGCCCACCTGGAGTTCCGACGGTGTGAATGGCGTCCACGATCAGGATCCCCGTGTTTGAAGCGAGGGCATTCGTCATGGCCTTGGACCAGGTGTATGCGATGTTGAGATTCAGCCCGTGCGCATACCTTTTTTGGAGCCTAACGTTTAATCCATGATAGATGCCCGTCCCGTCATATGCTTTCTTGCCAAGACCTAAGTAAAGTGGGTAATCGGAAATCAAGATGCTCCGTGGAAGGTCTGCAGATCCATATGTATCCTGGAATGCTTGGGCCGTCTGCCCCGAATAGTAATCGGTAATGGGAACCAAATCGTTAAGCGTGGAGCGGTACTTCAGTCTATCCGCCGTGTGGACATAGTTCATGCTCCTGAAAGGCTCCCCGAACAAGTGGGTCCCATGGTTGCCGACGTATCCTACGCTCAACATCATGTTACCCGGCAATTCGCGCTGGATCTCTATACCCCACATTTGGACGAGGGGGTCTCGCGAAATTGGCGCAACATACTGCGTCCCCAGATTGGTACCAAAACCCTGGCTTCGCGTGACCGTCGGAAGGCCTGCCGTGAGAGGCGGGTTGGTCAACGCGGACTTGTTTGTGGTCGTATCGCTCAGTGGAAAAGCGACGCATTGCCCTGAGTATGCTGGGCACTGGTTGGGATAAAAGCTGCCGCTCCAGTTGTTCGCCACCTGCCAGAGGGGCTGGTTGAACTGGCCCGGTGCATTCTCAGTGGTAACGCCATTGCTTGTGAAAATGTTGTAGCCGCCACGGACGATCGTCTTGCTATTGGCGAACGGTGCCCAGGAGAAGTTGAATCGAGGCTCGATATTGGTCTTGTTAGCCGGAAACATGTCGGAACCCTTCGGATAGCCTGGATCACCCTCATAGAGCACCGTACCAACGAGACCGGACGCCGGGTTGACGCATCCCTCGCAGAATTTGGACTGAGGGGTCCATCGCATTTTGGGCCATCCATAGAGGTCATACCGGAGGCCGAAGTTCACGCTGAGGCTCTTCGTGACGCGAAAGTCGTCCTGCCAGAAGAACCCCCAGTAGCGGTAGCGTTCATAGGGTCCGAAGAAGAGGCCGGACTGGACATAATCGCCGTCGCTGACCGCCCCAAGTAAGAACTGCTCCAAGCCGCCGCCCGCGCCTAGGTTCGACACCGGGTTCCTGGCGATGCCTCCAGAAAAGTTAAGGTTCGTCGGGTAGGAGCTGTTCCACCCCGTATGTTCCAGGCGATACACGAACCCGGTCTTTATCGTGTGGCGGCCCATTACGTCCGTGAGGCTTTCGACAATATTATGAGCTTCGGACATGGCGTTGGCGTTCTGCCACGCAGGAATGCCGAACGACATGGAACCACCCCCTGGAGAACTTATGCCGAACGCGGGGGTGGGATTGAATGCGGAGGAAGGAAGCTGTACCGGAGCGAGCTTTTCCTCCACCTGCTTCAGATCGCCGAGCTGGTTCATCACCGTGTTCGTGCCGCTCAAGGCATCCAACAACTGACGGCTGAAGCTGTAGCGAAATTCGTTGATGAGTGTCGGGCTGAACGTGCGTGTGTAACCCATTCCGGCGATTTGGCTACGGAAATTCATGGGCACGGCTGACCCATATCCCACCGCGGAAGCAGGATAGGTTGGCCCCGTCCACGGAACTCGGAAGTTCCGATAACGTCCCGGAAAGCCCAGCCACTCAAAAAAGTACTTGCTCTTGCTACTCCACTCGTGATCGATTTTGATCGAAATGTTATCGGAAACCTGGCTTGTCCCGTTTCCACCCAAGAAGTTGTTGCAGATCCCGTGCTGCCCGGTAGCGTCAGCAGTGCAGGAGGCGCTCAAAGGGGAGCGGTAGTTTGGCAGGGGATACGAACTCATGAAGAAACTGGCAACGGGGTCGATCCGATTTGCCGGGATTTGGGTGGCAAAAGCACACGTCGCGCTGGTCGGATTGAAACTTGTGGATTTTCCGGGGTTGCTGGGATCGCCGATAATGGATCCGCTGCACCCGTTGGTCACCAGGGGTGTGCCAAATGCCGATCGAGCGAATGTCCCGTCGTCTGCCGGGCCTATCGTACTATAGGGGTCCCATAGTCCCCGGCTAATGTTGGGGTCCTCGCTGAAATCACCCTGACGCATCAGCGCAGTGGGAACTGTGAACACTTTTTGGCCTAGGAGATGGAGAATGCGTGGGTCCACGGAGACGAAGAAAAAGGTCTTGTTTCGGCCGTCGTAAATCTTGGGCAAATAGACCGGCCCACCTAACGCTCCTCCAAAATCGTTGTAGTGCATCTGACGGTCTTTAATAATTCCTGACTTGCCCGTAATGGGGTCCACACCCACCGAGGTGAAAGGATTCCGGGCATTGAGGCCGCTCTGACGAGTGTACTCGTAAATATCGCCGTGAAGGGCATTGGTCCCCGATTTCAAGACCACATTGAACACCCCGCCGCCAGTCCGGCTGTACTCCGGCGCATAGGCATTAGTGATGACCTGAAATTCTGCCACGGAGTCGGGAGACGGCGAGATCACCGCATTTTCGGCAAAACTGGAGAGATTTAGGCTTCCATCGAGGTACCAAGCGTTTGCTCCCCCCTCGCCGCCGTTCACTGAAAGATTGGAGCCCAACACGTTAGTGGGGTCGGGAATGCTTCCAAATTGGCTGCTGAAACCGAAATTGCTCCCCGGGGGGCCGCTTACGCTGTTGATGCCTGGAACCAGGAAAACCAACTGTTGGAGATCCCTCCCCTGCAAGGGAACGTCATCAATCATGCGCGATCCCAAGGTCGCACTGATGTTAGAGGCCGCCGTATCCACAAGAACGATCCCAGCCTTGACCTCCACTGTCTGACGGGTTTCCCCGATTCGCAACTGCGTGTCTACTCGGGTCACCGTGCCTGCAGGCACCTGGATGTCAGTTAGGTCGAGTGATGCAAACCCGGACGCTTCGAAGCGCGCGGAAAAAACGCCGGGAACCAAACCCACGGCCAGGTAAGACCCCGCGGAATTTGTCTTCAAGTTCGTCGCGACCCCGGTCGCAATGCTGGTAATGGTGACGGTGACGTTAGGAACAACCGCGCCCTGCGGATCCGTAACGATGCCTTCAATCGTGCCCCGATTGAGTTGGGCTCGAAGTGTCGGGGTCAACACAAAGAGCATTGTCAGTGTCAAAAGAAAACGAACAAGTCTCAATCTTGCCATATCGTTACTCCTTCCGTCCGTAGTTTGTCTTGTTTCTCAGGACACCCACGACCCGACGCATTCAAGCTACAAAAATAGTCTTGATCCCTCATTAACGATTCCGTTGAGGCCAGGAACCGTGAGGGAAAGAGCACCTCTAGCCTTTGTCTAACCGATGGCTGCCATAAGAGGCATCAGCCCCCCTGACAAGATCAAACTGGCCCTTTTCATCTTGTGTAAAACAAGTCAATTGCACGCCGTGCGTTTTAGTCGCCTCTTTTCGCGATTTTAGGAGGGGATTGCGCATCGAGAAGGTGCTGCAAATCTCTCCCCTTTTCCCCATCACGCTTGACACCGTTCCACGTTCGCGGTTGGGCGAGGAATCATCCTTGCTGCAAACGCCGACGTCTGTCTCTTGCATGCCTTGGAGAGCAGATTGAAAAATGTCCACTCGCTGGTCTTCGGCCAGGACCTCAAGCTTGACTGTAGCGTTTGTTTGGTAATCTACACGCACAGGCGTTTCATCCTTGCGAGATTGGACGGAAGAGTCCCCCTCCGGCCTTGAAAGGGTGGTCACGCACTCCTTACGCCGCAGCAGCGTCCCAGAAGGGCGTGCAATTCAGAACGGTGGCCACCCAACACGCATCCTCAGGCTATCCCCTGAGAAAGGTGCCTCGTTCCTATCGTGTTCCTCCTGGGTATCGCTGACTCATGCCCGCCTGCTCTCACAAGCAAGTCGCAAACTAGCACGAAACATCCAATTGTTGCGACCAATATAATCATAAGCGGAAGAATGTCAAGGACTTTGTTCACGAAGGTGGCCCCCACAGTCAAAACCATTTTTCGTCGGTAATAAGTTAATCTCGGCGAAGTTGGGTTGTGTCGCAGAAAACACTCTGATTCCGCGGGTACAGGGAGTTGGGTCTATGCGAGAGCGTCGATCCTAGGGTGCTCTGGGAGCTGATTTTCTCGATATAGCCGCCCAACGACCGCCCAGGAACGACAGTAAATTCGTTCAGGAGATGCCCAAAATCGCTGACGCGTTCCGCCCGCGCAGAGGATGAAATTGCAGAGATTCTTGCTTAAACTGGTCCGCAAAACGCTGTCCTCCTTCTTTGGCAGAAGTGTTTCTCTCAAAAATACTTATGCCAGAGAGAGACAGCCTTTTTCGATTTTCCCTGAGAAATGCGGGCCAACGACTAGAGCGAAGTCCAGCCACCGTCGACCATAAGATTGATCCCTGTGACGTACTCCGAAGCATCCGATGCGAGGAAGACTATGGCTCCCTTGATATCCTCGTGACCCAACATGCGCCCAAGAGGCACGCGCTCTCGATATTTCTCAACAAACGGTTCGGGCTGATTGTCAAAATACCCTCCTGGAGAAATGCAGTTTGCCCTCACTCCCTGCCTCCCGTAATAGTTGGCAAGGTATCGTGTGAAGTTGACCATGCCGGCTTTGACGAAGTTGTAATGCGGCGGCTGCAACATAGACGTCCCAAGGTAGAGTGTCGGGTCGTTGGCCACGACGCCGTAGATGCTCGATATATTGATGATCGATCCCTTTCCTTGGTGGACCATGTCACCCAAAAAGCTCTTGCAGATGACAAAGAGGCCGACCATGTCTCCCCTGGCGCTGTGGATCCAGTCATTCACCGTTTGCGTCTCGAGCCCTCCCCCCACGCGCGCCACAGCACTGTTCACCAGAACATCCAGGCGGCCGAATGTTGTCAGGACCTGTTCGTGCAACCGGTGGATCGACTCCGGCTCGGTAATATCAACGGCCATGCCAAGAACGTCGTATCCCCTCCCTCGCAGCTCTTTCGCAAAATTCAGGTTTCTATCGAGAGACCGGGATGCGACAACGACTGTAGCACCAGCCTCCGCCAGTGCCTCAGAGATGCTGCTGCCGAAGAGGGGGCCAGATCCTCCGGTTACCAAGGCGATGCGCCCAGCCAGTGAGAATCCCTGTAGTATCCCCATTGAACCACCCGTTGAATGGACTGAAGAAGAGCTCTCCAGAGCGCCCCATGAGACGCGCTGCGAACTCCAGACAGCGTGATCAAATCAAGTCTTGCCAGTTCTGCGGATCCAGAAGCCGCTCATCCTGCACGGAGACTTGGCAAAGCCGATAAACCTGTTCTGGTGGAAGAGTGCCCTTCTCCGCATCGGCAATATCAGACTCGAGTTCGTGCACCGATCGAACGCCAATAATGACTGACGAAACGCCGTCAAAGGATAAGCAAAAACGGAGTGCCATTTCTGAAAGGTTCTGCACAGTGCGTCGCGACTGCGAAAAAATTCTAAGGGCAGCTTCCCGGACAGGCGCCAGCCGCTCCGGGACGAAGTCCACGTCGCTCGCAAGAACTCCCCGCAGAAACGCAGACCGCACCAGAATTCCTACACCGCGCTGGATGGCCTTAGGGAAAACACGCTGAATAACCCTGCGATCCAGGACATTAAAAGGCACTTGCAAGGTGTCGAAGCGGGGATTCTCGAGTACCGTCAGGGGAACTTCTTCGCCGTAGCAACTTGCGCCAAAGAAGCGGATCTTCCCGGCCTGCCGTGCGTCTTCTAGCGCGCGCAAGACCTCGTCCTTGCTCGGGGTAGCGAGTGTCGTGTTGTGAATTTGCATCAGATCGATCGTTTCGAGTTGCAAGGCTCTGAGACTGGCTTCTATGGAACCCAGGATGGCTTCACGAATCTGTTTCGATCCGACGTTCTCGTCATCATCCGGAATTCCCACTTTGCTCGCTATCACAACACCCGCTGGCCGCGATTTCAGTGCCTTGCCAATCAGTTCTTCGCTCGTGCCGTACGCCCGAGCTGAATCAATCAGATTTATACCGAGATCCAAAGCGCGATGGACGATTCGGATGGCCTCCTGCGGGTTCGGCCGCCGATAATGCTCGGAGCCCCGAAAGCCGTAGTCCATACCAAGCTCTACGGTACCGAGAGCGACCCCCGAAACGCGCAGTCCCGTGCTCCCGAGTTGCCGATATTCCAATCAGACCTCCTGTAGTGTACTTTGAATGATACCTTGCCAACCGTACTCATAGGCCGGGAAACAAGGGCCGGAGCAAGGTATTCGTGCAATCGGCCGCAACGCGGGCCGCGCTCGCCCAAGACTTCCAAGCCCCAAGTGGGCCAGTCTAGCTCACCGATTGTCCTCTGGCGAGCCCTCGCCTCCCAGGACCTTCAGGAAGACGTTGCGAAGGATTTCAGTCTCACGATTGGCCTTGTCTTCCTTGAATCCTTCGAACCGGCGCTGCGCCTGTTGGGCCTCGGCGTGCCGCCCGGCCTGATCGTAAAGTGGCACCAGGCGATACCAAGCTTCCGCAAAGCTCGGGTCCAGGTTTACCGCTTTTTCGAGATCGGCCAAGGCAGTCTCCTGGTCGCCCATCCTCTGGTGTACCTTACTGAAGGCCAAATAACACAGGCTGCACCTGGGGATCTCTCGTACTGCGAGCCTAAGGTCGTTCAGGATGCCGCCGTAATCTTTGGACTGCAGTTTCAGGAGCGCAACAGCGTGCAGATAGTAGAGGTACGGAAAGGGGTTAGGATCGTGTAAGCCCTGGGCCGCGATCTTCTCCGCTTCTCCAATCTTTCCTCCCATATAAAGCCCGAAGGCCATCATCACACGGGCAGGCGAGAGATCCGGCTGAACGGCGAGAAGCGCGCGGCAGGTTTCAACCGACTCGAGGCTCTGTCCTCCCAGGTACTGGGCCAGAGCGAGCCCAAGTTGGAGGTAGGGGGCATTCTTCCGAAAGCCGCTCGCCTTCCGGAAGAATTCTACAGCTTGTTGGTATTTCCACTCGCGGATGTAAAGCAAGCCCAGGTCCAGAGCGAAGTTTTCTTCCTCCGGTGCGGCAGCAAACGCCGCGGAGAGGTCCCGTTCCGCTTGTGCGTCCTGTCCGAGGGCCATTTCGATCTTGCCGCGCATATAGGTGCGTGCCAATTCGTCTGATGGTGAGCCCCGCGGCGCCTTCTTCACGGTGGCGAGCGCTTCGGAATATTCCCGGAGGGCCAACTCCGCCAAGGCGAGATTGTAATAACCCTCAAACATATTGGGATAATCCTTCACGCAGCGCCCGAAGACCTGCTCTGCTTCCGTGTACAAATCGTGCCGGGCGAGATTCACGCCCGCTTGCAGTAAGGCGTCCGCGGCGAGGCCGGCCTCTGCGAGGAATTTTGGAAGCAGTTGGCGGGTAGCGTTCACATCTCCGTTCGCTAGCGCATCGTCAATGCGGTCGCCAAGAGACCCCGTGAGAGTTTGAGGGACTTCTCGATGGACGGCCTGCCCGCCGACCCGGCTTTGTCGTGCAGGCATGGACACCGGCGCTAACCACGCCGACACTTCCGGCGCAATGGCGAGCCAGAGCATGGTGAGCAGGATCCGCATGACCCTGAGCGATACGGCAAGCTGTGGTTCGAACGGTGAAGTGTTTTTCATTACGCGGAGATTGTGCCACGCTCGGAAAGACTTTGCATCGACATATTGCTCAGAAGCCACAGCCCAAGCTCCTTCGTTGATTAGCTCAAAACGACTGTCGCGCGCCGGATTCTGCCTGACAAACCTCGCACGCGACCAGGACCTCTTTCACACGCTCGGGCATACTGGGAAGGAGCGGGGGCGCAGCTCGTCGCATTGCAGGATACCAAGATGCTTGAAGAGAGCTTTGGTGGTCGAGATTTCGTCGCCGGCTCCGAAGAGATGGATGAACGGTAGAATCTGTTCCGAGAAGTGTCGCAGCGCCGTCTTGGAATCCCCCTGCTGGATCACGCGAGCCACTTTCTGAAAGGCGGCGGGGAAGACCGCTGGAGCGATGATCATGCTGCCGTCGACGCCCGGCAGCAAACTGCGAAAGGCTACCACGTCGTCGCCAAAGAACACCGCGACGTCTCGGTTCTGCTTAAGCGCGGTGATCATCTCCAGATTATGGTCTGTTTGCCCCCCGCGTCTTGGCGATGAAGGTGTCGGTCCTGCCAAGCGCGGTCAAGCACTTTCGGGGCCTCACCAGGCTTCTGTGATTGCGCAAAGCGTTCAATGCAGGACCTGAATTGAGTGTACTCTGTCAAGGAGAGAGCGAAGACCCTGATCCCTTGATAACTGAG
>PMYF01000693.1 GCA_003171295.1 Acidobacteriota bacterium
GGAGGGCAGGCTGACTTGGGCGGAGTTCAGCGCCCTCTATGCTTGCGAAGAATTCCACTCGCTGGTTGAAGCCTATCGCCAAGCCGAATACGACTACAGGAAAGCGCAGGAAGAAGAAGATGAGCCCGAGGACATGTCGATGACCGACCTGGCGGAGGCTGAGGAGGATACTGCGCTGGAATTGGCAAGGCTGGTCAGCCACGCGGTCTTGCCCCACGGCGGGAGGGCGTGGTGAGACGAAGGAGGGCAGCTATGGCAATGAAGCCTTACGACGCAATCATACGCCGACCTGAACTCCATTGAGCGCTAACCAGCACCACGGCAGCCGGGGCGAAGGCTGGACTGGCAGAACAGAAGAGGAAAACGTGAGCGCATTCGAGGTCAAGGAGGTCGTCGGCGGGAGGATACACGGGGTCTGCGCATGGACTGGGGCTCAGAGGGTCAGCCGCATCGTCGCCCAGAGCGAAAACGGCGGCTGCGTGCGGGACAGCGAAGGCAACTGGTATGGCGTCATCAAGGATGGGCGCATCGGGCTGGAGCTTGAGGAGGCTTACGAACGTGACGTGCTGAAACGCACCAAATTGAAGGGGCGGAAACCCTCCAGGCCGGTGCGCAGAATGCTGGAGAAGAAGGTGGAACACTGAGGGGCTTGGCGACTTCCGGTATCATCCAGGGGGGATGCCGTCAAGGTAGATGGCGTCCGGGTTGCGGAATGCCATCTCCTTCCTGATTTCGGCCACCCTCTTCCTGGTCAGCGTTGCAGTCATGCGCCCTCCTGGGCAGCAGGCGTGTATCATCCCTTTGCGTTCGGGGACACACCATTTCCTTTCGTCTTCTGCTCCTGATATGCAAGTTCCTCGTTCTTGACCAGTGCGATGTACGCCTTCCTCCTCTCAGCCTCCACAAGCGGGACCATAACACCAGCTTTTGCTTTGTTCAAGCGCACAATTCCTGGAAATTTTGCGTGGATTTTGCGTGATGTTAGTCGCCGTTTTACGCCTTGATTAACAGGCACTCTGTCTGTAAGTGGCTGAAATTGTTCGGAATGTGTTGACGAGAAGCTTAATACCCCTTGCTTCGTAGGCAAGTGCTCTATCCATCTGAGCTACGGGCGCACATCATGTGGCTGACAGCGGAAACATCGGATTCCCGTACCGCTTAATAGTTTTGCACGGGTGCCGTGCCCTGTCAATGCCATCGCGCATGGGATCGGGCAATTCCGTCGGGCTTCTGGTGACTTGCCGGTCGAGTGGTATTCGTCCGGTCGGGTCAATCGGAAGACCTTCGAGACAGCGCCTGGCCTTTTGATATTCCTGGCGCCAAGCACGGTTCCACGCCGCGGTCTTTGTGGTATAGTCGCGGGGAAATTCCGGAAGGAAGAGTCACCATGTCCATGGTTGAAAAAGTCGAGAAAGATCTGGTAGCGGCTCTCAAGGCGCAGGAGGCACTCAAGCTTTCGGTGCTGCGTATGATGAAAGCCGCGCTGATGAACAAGAAGGTCGAGCTGGGCAAGGCGGTTGAGGACCCGGAAGCGCTGGCGGTCCTGCGGACTCTGGTGAAGCAGCGCCATGAATCTACCGAGGCTTTTCGCAGAGGCGGAAGAGACGACTTGGCGGACAAGGAAGAGGCTGAAGCCAAGATCATAGAAGGTTATCTCCCGGCCGCGGCGAGTGAGGAAGAAATCGATGCGGCCGTCGTCGCCGCCATCGCCGAGGCCGGCGCCACGACCGCGAAGGATCTCGGCAAGGTCATGAAGGGGGCCATGGCGAAGCTGGCGGGCAAGAATGCTGACGGCAAACGCGTGAATGAAAAGGCGCGTGCCCGGCTGGGTGGCTGAACTGCTCTGATAGAACACCGTCATAGATGAGGACACCTTGCGGATCTTTCGCCCGAGGCTCATCACGATGCTAAGCTGACCTACTGAATCGCGGATGACCCACAACTCTTATGGCTGCAGGTGATGACAATGGCCGCTGAATCCGCTGAAAAACCACAGGAAACCACGTTCCGCCCCTATGTGCCGCCGGAAGTTCAGACCCCGGAATTAACCTGGCGCGCGGTCATCCTGGGTGCAGTGCTGGGAATTATCTTCGGCGCCGTCACCGTTTACCTCGCCCTGACCGCCGGGCTCACGGTCAGTGCCTCCATCCCGGTGGCGGTACTATCGATCAGCATCTTCAAGTGGATCGGCAAGTCCACCATCCTTGAGAACAACATCGTGCAGACGACGGGTTCGGCGGGTGAATCGATTGCCGCGGGCGTCGTCTTCACCCTGCCGGCGCTGATCTTCCTGGGTTACTCCCTCGATTTGCCGGAGATCCCCCGCGTGCTTTTGCTGGCGCTGGCGGGCGCCCTGCTGGGCATCCTCTTCATGATTCCGCTGCGGCACCAGTTGAACGTGGCGGAGCACGGCACGCTGACCTATCCCGAGGGCACCGCCTGCGCCGACGTCCTGATCGCCGGCGAAAAGGGAGGCAGTTTCGCCGGCAAGGTCTTTGGGGGCTTCGGCCTGGCCCTGATTTATAAGCTCCTGAACGAGGCAGGACGCTTCTGGCAGCCGCGACCCATCTACCAACCGGGGTGGTTCCCCGGAGCGACGCTGGCGGCTTCGGTGACGCCCGAATACCTGGGCGTCGGTTACATCATCGGACCGCGCACGGCGGGAATGATCTTCGGCGGCGGCGTGCTCTCCTGGCTGGTCATCATCCCGATGATCAAGTTCTTCGGCGGTGGCCTGCCCGGCGCGATCTTTCCGGGCACGGTGCCCATCCGCGAGATGGACGCCTTCGCGCTGTGGGCCGCTTACATCAAGCCGATCGGCGCGGGCGCCGTGGCGACCGCCGGACTCTTCACCCTCGGCCGCACCGTGCCGACCATTGTGCGCGCGCTCCGGAGTTCCATCCGCCAGTTGGGAGCGGGGAAAGGCCAGCAGCCTGCCAAGATCCGCACCGAGGAGGAACTGCCGGGCACCGTGATCTTTGGCGGCTCGATTCTGCTGGTCCTGGTTGTATGGGGTCTGCTGGCACTCCGCATCAACCCCCATCACCTGGGTGGCAACCTGGTTGCCTCCGTCCTGGTCGTAGTTTTCAGCTTCCTGTTTGTCACCGTCTCGGCGCGCATCGTGGGCCTGATTGGGGCCTCGGCCAATCCGATTTCGGGCATGACGATTGCCACCCTGATGCTGGCGGCACTCCTCTTTGTCGCCGCCGGTTGGACGTCGGGCGCCTACCCTGCCGTGGCGCTCGCTATCGGCGGCATCGTGTGCATTGCCGCGGCGGTGGGCGGCGCGACTTCGCAGTCTCTCAAGACGGGCTTCCTGGTGGGCGCCACGCCGCGGCGAGCCGAGATCGCCATGATCGTCGGCGCGCTCACCTCCGTACTGGTC
>PMYF01000805.1:0-1611 GCA_003171295.1 Acidobacteriota bacterium
GGTCGGCGTAATTCTGCTCGACCACGCTGTAGGCTTTGGTGAAGGTCCGCAAGCTGGCCTGAACGTCATCCTCGGCCGCGGCCGCCGCCGGGCCTTCGATGCCGCGCCCGCAAAGGCCACCCAGAATCGAGCATGCCAGGATGATCAGGGGGACGAAGAGTATAGATCTGCGACCGCTTTGTGCCATTCAAGGACCCTCGGGAACCTGTCTTCAGTATAACTGATTAGACGGCGCGGGCCTTGNNTTCAGGATGTCGATCACGCGCTCGTTGCGTTCTTCCAGATACACGCTGCGCCCGTCGGTGAGCAGGTGCACATCGGCGTCGCCGGAGAGGATTTCGCTCAGCTTCCGCCCCACCTCCCGGTCCAGGAACCGCAGCACGCGCCGGATTTTCTGAAGCGAAAATCCCTTGCGCCGGAGCTCCGCAATGATGATGATCTCGAGCACTTCCTGGGACTGGTAGACGCGCTTGTGGCCTTCGTGCCGGGGGGAGACCACCTTGCGCTCGTCCCACCACTGCAACTGGCGGAGGCTCACCCGCGCCATCCGGGCCACGTCGCTACTGGTAAACATCCCGGAAGGGGGCAAATCAGCCACGACGGGCTGCGGCGGAGGGGGAATGTTCTGCGCGACGGCTGAGGGCTTGAGAAGGGAACCGGCGGACGGCGAAGAGGCTACAACGCCGGGCTGCAGGCCGGCCGTTGAGGCTCCCTGAGCGCTGCGGCTGCCCATTGAGTAGCCCACTCCGAAACAGAGACCGCACAGCAGCACCAGACCGAAAAAAAGCCCCAGCAGCAGCATCGGGCCCAGCGTCAGTTCAGTGTCGCGCTGCTGCTCGACCGGCGGATGTTCATCCTCGTCAATATCTTCGTGCATTAAGCATCCTCTTTTTGCCGAATGTTATGTCTATCCGGACCGAGATGAACGGGGGTCCGATTGAGACTTGTGGGATCCCACCCCTTGCGACAAAAGCAAAAACGTCGCAAGGGGTGGGGCGCCCAACTTATATGCTTAGTCCAATTCGAGGCAGCCTACTTCTTTTCCGCCGCTGCCATAGCTGTCGCGCCCAGCTTGTTGAAGAGCGTCATCATCTCCAGGGGCAGCGGGAAGACGATGGTGGTGTTCTTCTCGACGCCGATCTCGGTCAGCGTTTGCAGGTAACGCAACTGCAAGGTCAGGGGCTCGGTGGCCAGCAGGGCAGCCGCTTCCACCAGCTTCTGGGCAGCCGCGAGCTCTCCCTCGGCGTGGATGATCTTGGAGCGTTTTTCGCGCTCGGCCTCGGCCTGCTTGGCCATGGCGCGCTGCATCTGCTCGTGAAGATCCACTTGCTTGACCTCGACCGAAATCACCTTTACGCCAAACGGCTCCGTCCGCTGGTCGATGATCGACTGGATCCGCAGGTTGAGCTTGTCGCGATGGCTGAGGAGCTCGTCCAGCTCCACCTCGCCCAGCACCGAGCGCAGTGTGGTCTGCGCAAACTGCGAGGTCTGGTAGACGTAGTTGACCACTTTGATGGCCGCGTCGTTGGGGTTGACCACGTAGAGCGTGACCACCGCGTTCACCTTGATGGAAACGTTGTCGCGGGTAATCACGTCCTGGGGCGGAACTTC
>PMYF01000805.1:1637-2763 GCA_003171295.1 Acidobacteriota bacterium
CCCAGCCGGAAGATCACTCCGCGTTCATACTCGCGGAGAATCTTGATGGAGTTGAGCAGGTAAAGGACGACGATGGCTACAAAGATCAGGACCGGGGTAGACAGATCAGGCATTGGAATTCACTCCTTGCTTACGACCGAATTGTACTCCAACAAAGTTAATCAGGGGACTGCGGCGGCCTTTGCGATTGAACCGGCTCCACGCGCAGCTTGTAGTTGTCCAGGGCCACGACGCGCACGGGCGTACCGGCCGGCACGGGCTCACTGGCCACTGCGAGCCAGATTTCGCCCTCCACGAGAACATGGCCTTCTGGCGAAAGCAGTTCCATGGCCCGGGCGCGGCTGCCCACCAGGGCCGATGGGCCCAGGCGGGATTTCATGCGGCGGGCGCGCACCGCCAGGCGAACCAGAAAGACGGTGATGGCTCCGAAGGCGGCGCTGACCGCAAGCGCTACCCAGGGGCTGATGGCCATCTCCGGCACGGGCGCAGCGACCAGCGTAAGAGTCCCGAAGGTGAGGCAGACGATTCCCGCGATGGCCAACGCGCCGTGGCCGCCAAACTTCGCTTCCAGCAGCAGCAAAACCATCGCCGCTATCAGAAGCATGACCGCCGTGTACCGAATAGGCAGCAGGTTGAGCGCAAAGATGGCCAAGAGCAGCATGAGCGTCCCCAGCGCGCCGGGGACGATGGTGCCGGGAGAGTTGAATTCCAGATAGATCAGCAGCGCGCCGCAGACGGCGAAGAGCAGCGCAATGTTGGGATTGACCAGCCAGCCTAGCAGCTCTTCGCGCAGGGTGGGCCGGAACACTTCAATCCGCGCGTCAGCCAGATGAAGAGTGAGTTTTGTCCCGTCCATGCGGGTGATCTCTCGGCCATCGAGCGCACGCAGCAGCTCCCAGTCGTTCGAGGCGGTCAGGTCGATCAGGTGCTGATCCAGCGCCTCCTGGGCGGTGTACGAGTGCGACGAGTGAACGGCGGCTTCGGCGGCTTCGGCGTTGCGATTGCGGCGGGTAACGTAGGAGCGGAGGAAAGCTTCGGCATCGTTCTCGATCTTCTGGCTCATGGTCGCGTCGGGCTGGGGGCCGAACTCCATCACCGGATGGGCCGCTCCGGCGTTGGTGCCGGG
>PMYF01000243.1 GCA_003171295.1 Acidobacteriota bacterium
GATGGCTTCACCGGACGGATACCCTGCAACAGGATCGGTATCGATCCCTTCACTTGCCATCTTCAGGCGCAGCAGCGTCCTTGCGATCAGAACCCGTCAACCGTGCGGCGGAACGGTGGCGAACTAATCCGGGTCGTTACGCCTACGGTTGCTTAAGTGAATGGCCTCCCCACTGCGTCAGCGGCTTACCTTGACATTCTACTGGAAGGGACGTATTCTTCACCTAGGATGCCTACTAAAGATGAAAAAGATCGGATCGAGCTATTACAGGGCACGCTCGATTTGCTGATTCTGCGGACATTGCGGCTGGGGCCTGCGCACGGCCACGCGGTCGCCAAGGCGATCGAGCTTAACTCCGGGGATGTGTTGCAGGTCGAACAGGGATCTCTTTATCCGGCGCTGCATCGGCTCATCAAGAGGGGATGGATTTCCGCAGAAGAGGGTACCTCCGAGAACAATCGCCGGGCAAAGTTCTATCGGCTGACGGCAAAGGGCCGGCAACAACTTGCGGTTGAGACCAGCAAGTGGGACAAGCTGGCGGGAGCAATCGCACGGATTCTCCGACCGGTGGAACAGGAGGGCAAACCGTGATGCGGCGCAAGCGCATGCTGGAGAATCTTGATCAGGACATCGAGGACCATATCGCGAGGGAGACCCAGGATAACATCGAGCGCGGAATGCCGCCGGAGGAGGCGCGCTATGCGGCTTTGCGCAAGTTCGGCAACATTACCCGTGTCAAGGAAGATACGCGGGAGATCTGGAGTTTAGGCTGGCTTGAGCAGCTTATCCAGGACGTTCGCTATGGGCTCCGCATGCTGCGCAGATCCCCCGGCTTCACCGCCGTAGCGGTCCTCACGCTTGCTCTCGGCATCGGCGCGAACACGGCGATCTTCAGCCTGATCAATACCGTGATGCTGCGCCTGCTGCCGGTGCGGGAACCGGAGCAGCTTGTGGAACTCCTCACCAGGTACCCGGGTGAGCCCCGCGCGAATTGTTGCTCCTGGAAGAGTTACGAGCACTTTCGGGATCAGAACCACGTCTTTTCGGGACTCATCGGTGCTGACGATTCCCGTTTCCACGTGCGCGGTGAGGGCCTCGAACCGGAGACAGTGGAGGGCGAATATGTGGTCGGGGACTTCTTCCCGGTCCTGGGGGTGAAGCCCGTGATCGGCCGGCTGATTGGTCCGGAAGACGACCACATCGGTGCTGCTGGTTCGGCAGTGGCCGTGGTGAGTTGGTCTTACTGGAAGAGCAGGTTCAATCTGGACCCGGCAATTTTGGGCAAGCGAATCCTTGTCGAAGATGTGCCGATGACGGTTATCGGGGTGACACCGAGTGAGTTCTTTGGATTACAGCTAGGGTTCAGGCCGGACATATGGGTATCTGTGGCCACGGAGCCGATGATCGGTCACCCCAGCCGCTTGACCTCCGGTCGCATGGGGCTGAAGTTGATGGGGCGGTTGAGGCCCGGTGTATCGATCGAGCAGGCGCGCGCGGAAATGGTCGTGCTCTTCCAGTGGACCGTCGCGGAGATCACCAAGACCAACCAAGATCCCCTTCTTCGCCAATGGAAGATTGAAGTGGAGCCGGCGGGCGCCGGGTTCTCGCGCCTGCGCGATCAGTTCGAAAAGCCGCTGCTGGTGCTGATGGCCGTGGTAGGACTGCTGTTGCTCATCGCGTGCACCAACGTGGCCAGTATGTTGCTGGCGCGTGGGGCGGCCCGGCAGCACGAAATGGCCGTGCGCGTCTCCCTGGGCGCCGGCCGATTTCGCCTGGTGCGCCAAGTGTTGACCGAATCTCTGCTGCTTTCCGTGGCGGGCAGCCTGCTGGGTGTTTTCCTGGCGTATTTCGGCGCTAACGCGCTGGTGCGGATCATGGCGTCCGGACGCCAGATTGTGGGATTGCCGCCTCACCTTGAGATTCATGTACACCCTGATGTGCACGTGTTCCTTTTCACTGCCGGAGTCGCATTGTTGACCGGAGTGCTGTTCGGACTTGCTCCCGCTTGGAACGCGTTCGCTTCTGACCCGGCGTCTTCGTTGCGGGAAAGCAGGGGGGGTGGGGAGACGAGGTTCGGGCGGCTTTTCGGAAAGAGCCTGGTGGTGGCACAGGTGGCTCTGTCGGTGGTGCTGCTGAGTGCGGCAGGATTGTTTATCCGCTACTTGTCGGATCTCAAGCACCGGGACCTGGGATTTCACCGCGACCACGTGCTGCTTGTGAGGCTCGATCCGGAGCACAGCGGCTATGAGGATGAACGATTGTCACGCGCCTACCAGGAACTGCTGGAGCGGCTGGAAGCGATTCCCGGCGTGCGCTCGGCCACGCTCAGCGCGGGAACTCCGATCTCGGGCGCGGGGGCTTCCAGTTTCGCAAACGTGGAAGGCCACCCGGAAAGGCCTGAGGATCGCCGCTACGTTTCGATAAATTGGGTCGCGCCGAAGTATTTCCAGACCCTCGGAACGCCGTTTCTCGCCGGGCGCGACTTCAACTTCCAGGACCGGGGCGGCCCGCGCGTGGCGATCGTCAACCAGGCGATGGCGCGGTATTATTTCGCCGACGGCAACCCCCTCGGAAAGAATTTCACGCTCGACCGCGACTGGAAGGGCTTCGGCGCGGACATGCCTTACGAAATCGTGGGAATGGTAGCTGACGCGAATTACTACGAAATTCGCGAGGCCGCGCCGCGCACGATCTATTTCAATGCCTTCCAGGAGGGACGCGTGCCATCGCAGTTTGAGCTTCGGACCAGTGTCGCTCCCACCTCCGTGGCTCCCGAAGTACGCCGCACGGTGCGCGCATTGCTGAAGACCGTACCCGTGGAGCGTCTCACTACGCTGGCCGATCAAGTCGATGCGTCCATCGCTCCGGAGCGGCTCATCGCCACCCTGTCCGGGTTATTGGGCGCGCTGGGCGCAGTGCTCGCGGCCATCGGCCTTTACGGGCTGCTCGCCTACACGGTGGCGCGACGCACCAACGAGATCGGCATCCGCATGGCACTGGGCGCGACGGGAAGCGCTGTGACCCAGATGGTGCTGGGAGACGCGCTGGTGATGGTAGGCGCGGGCCTGGCGATCGGGGCGCCCCTGGCGGTCTGGGGAAAAAGCTTTGCCGCGAGCTTGATCCCAGACCTGCCGGGAAGAAGCGCCGTCCCCATCGCCTTCGGCGCTCTCGCGATGATTGCGGTCGCGCTGCTTGCGGCATATGTGCCGGCACGCCGTGCGGCTCGCGTGGATCCGATGGAAGCTTTGCGACACGGGTAAACGCGATTTCGGAGCGGGTCGGCCGGGCTTGCTCCACAAGGCCGTAGGGTTGGCTAACCGGAGATGTGTTCCGCCTTGTCACTTTCGACGTTTGTTTCCGCAGCACGATGCACGCGGGAGTTATCTCGCCAGATCGGGCGGGGCCGCTCCAGAAACCACAACCTGCCTCGAAGGGTGTTTCCGGAATAGGAATCCGTCGCCTCTCTGTTCCTGAAGTGTGATGCGGTTTTTAGTTCGCGCCCTGCAGTGCCAGCACAGCATAGGCCGTAGCGGCATCGCTCATAAAACGGCCGGTATCGGAAGACAGGTCGCGTTGCTTGTTCAGCGAATAGGCCAGCCACCGGCCTTCCGTCTTGTCCTGATTCAGCAGCAGCCAGGCAAGGCCCCGGTTCAACTGGGGCTGATCGCGCCTAACGCCAGCCTCCTGCAGCGCGAAGGTGACGACCCCGGTGGCATAGCCGTCACTCCTGGTCTCGAGTGGCGTCCCGTCTTGCCGCTTCCACGCTCCCACGAACGAAGACAGGCTGAAGCCTCCGTCCGCCTGCTGTTTGCTGAGCGCTTCGTCCATGATGGATTTCTGTTGCGCACCCGTCAGGAGGTTCGGCACCTTGGTCGACGCCCAAAGCAGTACGACCTGATTAATCAGAACTTGGGCTTCGCGCTCCCGCACCAGGTATGCACGGAGCAGCTTCATGTTCTCCTGGATTTCGGGGGCAGAGCGATAGTCGCCGGGCGCGACACCTACGGCGAGCGCGGCGAGGGTGGCTCCGTAATACTGCGAGTCACCTTCCCACGGCTGGTTGTGAAACTGCAGCCAGGACCACGCTCCCCGCGCTTCTCCCGTCGCCAATTGTTGCCCCCACATGTTGTCCAGCGCCAGCCGCGCCTCAGGGCTCAATTTGCCCGTGGGCGCGTCATAACCCGCCAGGATCAGGGCGTTGAGGATGGACTCGGTTCCGCGTGATTCCGCCGTCTTGGGGACGCCTCTCTTCTCGTCGGGGTAGAAGGGCTCAACTTCCTTCCACATCCGGACACGCTTCCGGACGTTGTCCAGAAGCTGACGTTCAATGGGCGAGGCGTCTTGCTCTCGGAGAGACGCGCGAAGGGCGGGCCGGGCCATGGCGTAGGGCAATACCGTGTGACAGGAGATGCAAAACGTTCCATGATCGCGGGCAGCGACTGGCCACGCCATCCACCAGGTCAGCCGCCCATCCAGGTAGGCCGCGGCCGCCTTGCCATTCCAGGATGCAGACTCGCTGGGCGAGGAGGGCTTCCCCAAAGTTAACAGGCTCGCGACCAGGCAGGCGACCATGATGCCGGTTCCGAATGTAATCCCCTTCATCGAAATACACCTCCGTCTGGTTTTAGGCTTATGGAGTTGCCCACCCCACCTAAGTTTAGCGGAGTCCTGTGCCCGGCGCCAGCCTGTTCTCAGCGTCTCGGTTTGTTTGCCGCCACCTTTAACGTGGGGCAGGGGTTTGAACGTCCCCTTTGAACCCGCGCCTTGGTCATACTTTTCTCGCCCCCGCGTCCAGCTACTTTCTCCTTTCCTTTCAATAACATTCAAGG